>NZ_CAXGSH010000003.1:0-99466 GCF_964012375.1 uncultured Salinisphaera sp. | reverse complement strand
GGCCAGCGACTGGATGGCATCAGCCAGCGCCCGCACCGATTCCGGCGCACAGCCTTCGGCCTTGTTGTTGATGGTGATATACACCGGCTGATCCTGACCGGCCGTTCCGGCCGCCACGCGGGCAACGATCTCGCGCGTATGCGGGTCGGGGTCGACCATCTGGTCGAACGGGGCATAGCTCTCGCGCGCGGCCTCGTAGCCGTAGGCGCCGTGTCGGGGGTTGAGGTTCCATCGGCACACGAAGGGGCCGGGCCAGAGCTGGCGCAGAATGGGCAGTTGGTCGCCCGGAGCCGGCATCTTCGGGTGCAGCCCGAGGCAGTATGTCGCACCACTGTCCTTGAGCGCATCGACGAACGCCGGAGCCAACCACTGCGGGTTACGTACTTCGACCGCGACGACGGCATGGGGCACCCGCGCCTTGACCTGCTGCATGCGGCACAGCACCTCGTGCAGCCGGGCAATCAAGGCATCGAGATCGGCCAGCACGCGCCCCGGCAGCGGGCTGATCTGAAACACCAGCGCGCCGAGCTTTTCGCCCAGGCCCTCGCTCGCGGGCGCGGCGAACTCGTGCCAGGCCAGGTCCGCGTCCAGAAAATCGGGGTTGTCGCGTACGCCCTGGCCGCCGCTTTCACGAATAAGCGCATCGGTCACCCGGGCCGGCGCCTTGACCAGAAAGCGAAACCCGTCCGGGACCTGTTCGGCATAGGCTGCGTACTGGGCAACGCTCAGGGGCCGATAAAAGGCGCGGTCCAGGCTCACCGCCCCGAACAGCGGGTGACGGGCATAGGCCGACAAACCCGCACGCGAGAGCTGTTTTTCGCTGTACAGCCGATCCCACACGCGGTTCGCCCAGCCGGGGAAATGCCAGGACGACGTCCCCAGGCGCAGATGGGCCGGCAGCTGCACCGCCAACCGCTTGAGCGCTTCATCCGGCACGGCCGCGCCCACCCCGGCGTGGGCCGACGCCTCATCGGCAAACAGCGATCCGGTGCGCGCCGGGTCAGACGGGTGATCAGCCACCATCGATCGCCCCTGGCCGGATTCCACTCACCCCGGGCAAGTCGGCGCCCCTACGACTTGTCGCGACCGGTATAACGATCGAAGTTCGCCATGCATTCATCGAAATGGTCTTCGAACATCTTGCGGTACTGGGCCGTGAAGTACTCGATGGCGTTGTCGCGCTCCTCGGCCATATCGTCGCGGGTTTCGGCCGTGGCCGCGACCTGAAAGGCATTGAACCGCGCCGTGGCGTACATCAGCGAAGCACTGACCTGGCCGGCCGACACGCTCTGCGACTGGCGGTTGGCAATATCGATCACTTCGTCCGCGCGGCTGCGAAACGCCGGAGATAGGCTTTTTCCACTCATGGGCGCCTGTCCTGGAAGACATGAATTGGGCCGCACAGGATACCGGAGACGTTCGCTCACGAAACGCGCCCCGGGACGTACACAACAAGATCGGCCCCTGCCCGCGGGTAGCGCACAGGGCGCAGAAGGACTTTTGCGCAATGGCCAATTAAGAACCCGATTCGCGCGCCGACAAAGTAGAAGCAACCCAACCGGCCTGAAAAACCCATGAGCTATCGCTACGGCCTGGAAGATTTTCGTTCGATCGCCGTGGGGGCGGCACTGCTGGGTAGCGGTGGCGGTGGCAGCTATCACGACGCACACAACGTCATCGCCGAGCTGGGCGATAGCGGCTGGACCGGCACCGTCGAGGTGCGCGACTACGACGGCGCGACCGATGCCTGCGTACTCGCCATGATGGGCTCGCCCGACGCGGCCGAGGATCTGGCCCTGGCCGATATCGAACGCGCCATGCACAACACCGTGGACGCCTTCGGCACGCTTTGCGGCATGACGCCGCGCTGCGTGATTCCGGTCGAGATCGGGCCGATCAATTCCACCGTACCCTTGATCGCGGCGGCATTGAACAGCCAAACGATCGCTTGGGTGGTCGACGGCGACGGCGCCGGCCGTGCCGTCCCCCAACTGCCACAGACCGTCTACGGCGGTGCCGCCGGGCTGGCACCCAGCCCCTGCGTGCTGGCCGATGATGCCGCCTCGGCCGGCGCAATCCGGTCGGCCCGTATCGGCGCCGCCAGCGCTGCCGAAGTGGAGTCGTTGGCAGGCAGTCTGGTCAATGCATTTGGCAGCTATGCGGGGATCATGCTCTGGCCATCGACCCGGAGCAACGGGTTCGCATTAAAAAACAATTATTTGCCGGGCACGTTAGAACAAACGCGCAAATTGGGGCAATATCTCATGCAGGGGGACGAAAAACCGGCGACGCAGGCGGTGGTTGAACGCATTACAGCGATCACCGGCCGACGCGCGTCGGCCGCTTTAATCCAGGTTTACATCACCGACGTCAAGCAGGCGACCAGTCTGGCTTCGCTCGACGTGGGCACCATCAGGCTGGACGACCATCCGGATATCGGCCAGAGCCGCAATACGTACTTCATCTACAACATGAACGAGAATCTGATTCTGTATTCTGCGCAGCACGAAGCCCCGCTTGTCGTGGCACCGGACTCGATCTGCTACTACGCCGAGCACACGGGACGCGGCTTCTCGAACGCCTTCGACGACCTCGCGCCCTACTATGATCGAGCCAACGCACGTAGCACCGGCATCGCCCTAAGCGTCATCAAGATCGATGCTGCCCCCGCCTTTCGTCGCGCCGCCGGCGTGGTAGAGAGTTTTACCACCCTGTTGCGCGCGATCGGCTACGGTGGCCGAGTGCCCGGCTGATCACCTCAGACTGCCCGCATGGAAGAAGAAGCGCTCTATAGAAGAAGGCTGGATCTGGCGCTGGAATGTAGCGGGCTCGACCTGTGGGAGAACGACCTGCTCACCGGCGAAGTCATCTTCGGGTTGGACCGGGTCTTTTCCGACCTGGGCTACGACAAGAGCGAAGCGGCAGGCTATATCGACGACATATTCTCCTTGATGCACCCCGACGACAAACCGGCGGTGGAACAGGCCATCGCCGACCATCTCGCCGCGAAGACACAGCGCTACTACAGCGAATTCCGTATTCGAGCCAAGTCCGGCGCCTGGGTCTGGTATGCCAACTACGGCAAGATACTGGACCGCGAAGGCGAGAACCCGGGTCACCGCTTCTGTGGGGTGAGCTTCAACCTCGACATCAAGAAGCGCCAGGAAGAAGAGTTGCAGGCGCTCAACGCCAAACTGCGCGAGCAGAACGCGCTGCTCGAACGCATGAACGCAGAACTGCATGCCCTGGCCACCAGCGATTCGCTCACCGGTCTTCGCAATCGTCGCTATCTGTTGAAAGCCGGCGAAGACGAGTTTCTGCGCGCACGTCGGCTCAGGCACGAGCTGGCGCTACTGCTCATCGATATCGACTGGTTCAAACGCGTCAACGATACGCTGGGCCATGTCGCCGGCGACGAAGTCATTCGGGCGATCGCGCAGCGCTGCAGTGGGGGCACCCGCGCGCATGTGGACACGGTGGGACGGATCGGCGGCGAAGAATTTGCCATTGTATTGCCCGCAGTAGGCCTGGACGAAGCACTGGAACTGGCCGATCGACTACGACTTGAAGTGGCCCGCCAGCCGGTGGCGGTAACCGGCGGGCACAGTATCCATGTAACCATCAGCACGGGCGTCGCGACCCTGGCGCCTGAATGCCAATCGTTTCACGACCTGATGATCCTCTCCGATCGCGCCCTCTACCGTGCCAAGGATGCCGGACGCAACGCGGTCTGCGGCCCGGCGGCCTGACCGACGCCCCGCTAGGGTCAGCCCGCCAGCAGCAGCCACAGCGGTAACGTCAACATCGCGAGGGCTGTCTGCAGCGTAATCACGGCCGCCATGAGTTCACCGTCGCCGCCCAACTGGCGGGCCAGAATATAGGCGGACGTCGCCGTCGATACGCCGGTGAACAACAAAACCACGTCGCGGCTGACCGTATCGAGCCCCATCGCCCAGGCCAGCGTCATGGCAAGCGCTGGCACGAGTCCGAGCTTGACGGCGCTGGTAAGCCAGAGCGTGCGCCCGCCGTGTACGAGATAGCGCGGACGGAGCGCCACCCCGACGGCGATCAGCCCAATCGGCAACGCCGGCCGCCCGACCAGTTCGAGCAGCGGCCCGCTCCAACCCGGCAGGCCGATATGCAGGGCATTGAGCGCGATGCCGACGACGCACGCCAGGATCAGCGGGTTGCGCACCAGTTCAAGCAGGCTGCGAGCCAGGCTCCTGCGGCCCAATGTGCCCACGCCAATGAAACAGGCCACGCTCAACAGATTGACCGTCGGCACGAGCAAGGCGATTACCACCGCTGCGCTCGCCATGCCGGCCTGGCCATGCAGAGCGCCGGCCCCGGCAACCGCAACATAGGTATTGAAGCGCAGTGCGCCCTGGAACACCGAGGTGAAGGCAGCGTCGCCGCGCGCCAGATAGCGGCGCAAACACCACAGGCCGATCGCTACCGCCAATATCGTGCCCAGACACACCAACGCCAGCCGGGCTATCGGCACATCGGCGACATCCGCCGTGGCCAGCGTATGAACCAGCAGAGCCGGAAAGAATACGTAGTAGACCAGCCGCTCCGCACGCGGCCAGAAATCGCCGCCCGGATAGTTGAGGCGCCCCAGTACGGCACCGAATAAAATCAGTGCAAACAAGGGCCCCAGTGCATTCTGAATCGCGAGCATCGCGTCTAGCCTAATTCAAAAAAGGCTCACGGCGGCATAGCTGATCGGCCGCCTGCTGCCTGCCCGCGGTTGTGGCCAGCGGATCGCCATCCGCCCCCGCGCGTGCGCCAGCCAGGTTTATGCCGAGCCCAGCCACTCGCGGGCGAACACGTCGGCGGCAACCGGCATGCCCAGATGAAACCCCTGCACGCAGTGCACGGGGTACTGCTTCAGTGCGGCCAGCTGCGAGGCCTGCTCGACCCCTTCGGCCACCACCTTGAGACCCAGCTCGTGGGCCAGGCCGCTGACCGCCGCCACGATCGCCCGACTGCCGTGGGCGGTCTGCATGCGGGCCACGAAGCTGCGATCGATTTTAAGGGTGGTGACCGGCAGGTCCTGCAGGTAGCGCAGTGATGAATAGCCGGTGCCGAAATCGTCGATCGCCACGCCACAGCCGAGTTCACGCAGGGACTGAAGTATATGGGTTGCCTGCTGGCTTTCATCCAGCAGCGTGCTCTCGGTGAGCTCGACGTCGATCAGGCCGGGCGGCAGCTCGTGCTCGGAGAAAATCGCGGCAAGGCGCGCCGGCAGGTCGTTCTGCCAGAACTGCTTGGCCGACAGATTGACTGCTACCGGCACCACGGCCTGGCCCGCCGCGAGCCAGCGCTGCTGCTGTGCGGCCACCTTGCGGATCAGGCGCCGCCCGAGCGGCAGGATCAGGCCCGAGCGTTCGGCTACCGGTATGAAATCCGCCGGCGCGACGTGGCCAAAGCCGGGATGTTGCCAGCGCAGCAACGCCTCGGCCCCGCGCAGGGCGCCGCTGCGGGTATCGAAAATGGGCTGATAGTGCACGTCGAGCCCGGCGCCGGTTTCCGCGGTATCGCGCAGCGCGCTTTCCATCGCCAGGTGATGGTTTTCCTGCACATGGGTTTTCGAATTGAACAGCCGATAGGTATTGCGGCCTTCCTGTTTGGCCCGATACATGGCCGCATCGGCATTGCGCATCAGGTCGTCGATGGTCGCTGCATCATCGGGATAGAAACTGATCCCCAGGCTGCCGCCCACACGAAACTCGTGGCCGTCGATCTTGAACGGCTCGCTGATGGCCGCGATCAGCCGCCCGGCGATGTGGGTGGCCTCCGCCGGCTCGTCGAGATCGGGCAGCAGGGCAATGAATTCATCGCCGCCCAGGCGCGCGAGCGTGTCGTCCTCGCGCAGGCGTGCGCTCAGGCGCTGGGAGACCTGCAGCAGCAGCTCGTCGCCGATGGCATGGCCCAGCGAATCGTTGACCTGCTTGAAGTGGTCCAGGTCGATGAAGATCACTGCCAGACGCCGGCCGTTGCGATGGGCATGACGCATGGACAACGACAGACGGTCTTCGAGCAGGCGGCGATTGGGCAGGCGCGTCAACGCATCGTAGTAGGCCAGCCGCCGGACCTGTTCTTCGTTTTCCCGAATATGGGTGATGTCGCTGAACAAGGCCGCATAGTTAGTGGTTTCGCCGGCCTCGTCGCGAATCGCGGTCACGGTGAGCAGTTCCAGGTACAGCTGGCCGTTCTTGCGCCGGTTCCATATTTCGCCGCGCCAGTAGCCGTTGCTCTTGAGCGAATGCCACATGCGCGTGTAGAAATCCGCCTCGTGGCGACCGGAAGACAGCAGCGCGGGCGTACGTCCGATCACCTCTTCCGGTCGATAGCCGGTCATATGGGTAAAGGCGGGATTGACGAACTCGATATGGGTCTGCGCATCGGTGATGATAATGCCTTCGAGCGAGGCATCGATGACCCGCTCGGCCAGCTCCAGATTGAAGCGCGATTGCGACAGCGCCTGATCGCGCTGGGCGAGTGCCTGGCGCAGGTCTTCGATATAGAACTGCTCGTTGCCGTCCAGCATCTCGCGAAAACCGAGCAGGCCGACGACCTGCTCGCTTTCATCAATGACCGCCAGATGCCGTACCCGGTTCGCGATCAGCTGATCGCGGGCATGAATCAGCGTATCGCCCGGCGCCACGCTCAACAGCGGTCGGGTGGCCAGTTCGCCCACGCTCACCTGCCCCGGATGTGCGGCCACGAACCGCACGAGATCGCGCTCGGTGATGATGCCCAGAGCCTGCCCGGGCTGCGTGATCACCGCAGCATCGGTGTGGGTAAAGCGCATGCGCGAGGCGAGCTCGCCGAGGGTCAGCGTACCCGGCAACACCAGCGGCGTTTTGCACATGGCATGCCGCACCTCGCGCAGCCGCAGGTAGCTCTCCAGCCCCTGATTGAGCACGGCATCGCTTCGCGAAAGAATGCCCAGCGGCGCCTGGGCCTCATCCACCACCAGAAAATGATGCCGGTTTTCGGCAGCGAAACGCATCGCCGCCTCGCCAAGCGAGGCGTCGGCGGCAATCGTGGCGATGGATTCGATCATCAGGTCGCCGATCGGCTGGCGTAGCGCGCCGGGGTCGGCGAAATCCAGGTAAAGGCAGTCGTGCTCGGTCCATATGCCCACCGGCTCGTCGTTTTCCATTACCAGCATCGAGCTGCAGCGGCGTTCGGCCATGCGTGCTGCGGCCACGTCCAGCGGCGTATGCCGATCGCAGCTGAGCAGACCCGTCTGCATGATGCGTTCTACGGGCAAGTCTTGGTTCATTGGCTGGAACAGGTTGCGGCACGACAGATGACGGATCGCAGGCGGCTGCCCGAATCCTTCGGCGCAAGCGTTGCGGGGCCGATCGGGCGCCCCGCACACTGGAGCGCTTGAGTCCGGGCCGACGAACACGCTGCGCGAGCCGCCATTATCGCCCGACGCGCCTACGTTTGCATGCGCTGCATCAATCGCCAGACCGGCACGCTGCGGCCTGCCAACCAGCCCGGGGCCGCCGCGGTATCGCGATCAACGGTGCACGATGTCCAGCTGTTCGAACGCCCCGCGGGCATGATCTTCGCGGAACATCGCATGATCACGGCGTACCCGATCCGCGGCTTCCATGGCGAACTCCACCATATCGGCGACGAACAGCTCGGGCGGGCCGATCGCGTTGACGATGGCCGGCTCGATGTCGTAATCGATCTTGCCGGACTCGTCGGACAGCGCGTGCACACGGGCCAGCATACGGCCACAGATCTCGGCGTACGCCTTCCACTGACTCTTGGAGAGATCGTCGAGATCGATATCGTCGCGAAACGGGGCGCGCTCGCGGGACATATAGCTCAATCCGTCGAATTCGATATGACCGTAGAACACGTCGCCGCGTACCAGTTGCACGGTCTGGGCATGGCTGACGCGCTCGGCGCGCTCGTCCATTTCGTAGGCCGAGGGCGGCACCAGGCCCGCCAGCGCTGAGCGACGTGCCTGCTTGTATTCGATGATCAGGTCATCGGTGCCGTCGGCCTGCGGGCCTTCGATGAGCACGTAATAGCGGTTGAGACCGAGCGATGCCGTGCCCTGCCCGCGCCGGATCGCCACGTCCTTGACCCGCATGCCTCTCGCCCGCTCGGGCACGGCGATGTCGTTGTTCTTGACCAGACGATCGGTGATCTTCTGAAACTCTTTGCGCCGCGACGAGATCGGCACCAGCTCCTCGGTGGAGCGAAAGCCACGCTTCGTCTCGTCGAGATAATCATCGACCAACCACTCGGCACGTTCTTCGTGGGCCTCCTTGAACAGCTTGCGAATGAGTTTGGGCGCGTTGTCGAAACGCATCTCCTCGTTCTGTTCGGTGCCCTCGCGCGCCAGGCGCTGCATGTCTTCGATATAACCCTTGACGAAGCGACGCACGATCTTGATCTGCTGCTTGCGCTCGAGCTCGCCCTCCGCCTCGGCGGCAATCATGAAGCCGACCGCGCCGCGTTTGATGTCCCAGGTGAACGGGGCGTAATAGGCCTCGTCGAAATCGTTGACCGAAAAGATCGGCACGTTGTTCGCATTCGGCATCACGCCGAAGTTTTCCGGATGCACGTCGCCCAGGGTGAGCACGGTGGGCATCCAGGCGTCCTCGCCGGCCATGTCGCGATAGAACAGCAGGGCCGTACCGCGAAAGAACGAATACAGCGAATCCGACAGTTCGTCGAACTTGATCGCGGCATCCTCGGAGGAATCGGCGATACGTGTCTCGTGGTCCTCGCGCAGGCACTGGCGCACGTGACGGCGCCGATCGTGACCGCTGAGAATACGCGGGCGCAGTACGAACTCGCCGGCCGCCACCGACTCGGCCAGGCGCCGGAACGCATCGAAGCGGGTCGCCACGACCGGCCGCGCGTCTTCGAAGGATTCGCGCTCCAGCGCAGCCGCCAGCTCTGCCTTGCTCATCGAGGATCGCCCGTCGATGCCCTGCTGCTGTGCCTGCTCGTAGAGCGCCTTGCGCGTTTGCTCCGGTTCTTGCGTCATGCCTGCCTCGTCCCTTGGGGTTCGCCCCGATATGGATACCTGTCGCAAACCTCAGCATGCCCGACTCACCGTGCAGGCGCATGCACGCCACGCTTTAAACCCTCGCGGGCGCACCACGGCGACGTTTTGACAGCCTCGATTACTCTGGCTGACTTGCACCACAGCGCATGCAAAATCAGCGATTCTTTTCGAAATCTTCGTAATCGGCGGTTGCGACCACTACACTGACGGTAACAACCATTGCATTGGCGACCGCACCCGTCGGCCGCCCCATGTATCACCGGAGTCTGTTTTGAACGCCACCTCAACCCGACCGTCGACGGCTGGGATTCACCCGCTGCACGGCCTGCTGCTATCCGGCAGCTTTCCGCTGTTTCTCGGCGCGGCACTCAGCGATTACGCCTATGCCACGTCCTATCTCGTGCAGTGGAGCACCTTCGCCTCCTGGCTGATCGCGGGCGCGCTCGTGTTCACCGGTTTTGCCATGCTCTGTGGCTTGATCGGCCTGTTCCGCGCCAGCCATCGCGGGCCGTACATCCTCTATTTCCTGCTACTGCTGGCGACCTGGGTGCTGGGTTTCGTCAACGCGCTGATTCATGCCCGCGACGTCTGGGCCATGATGCCAACCGGCTTCATCCTGTCGATCGTCGTTGCCGTGCTGGCCTGTGCCGCAACGCTACTCGGTTTTGCCCGCCTCGGAGGCCGGTCATGAATACACGCCGCATTGTCTACGTCTGTGCCAGCGCCCTCGCGCTTACCCTGTTTACCGGCGCGGCCACGGCCGCGAATTCCGAGCAGCAGTTCGGCGCCAACCCGAACCTGCCCGAGCCGCAGCGCGGGCTGCTGCCCAACATGACGATTCCCGAGCCCGCCGAGTGGGGCGATACCAAACCCACCGTACCTGCCGGCTACACGATCACCGCCATCGCGACCGACTTGAAGGTGCCGCGCCAGACGCTGGTGCTGCCCAACGGCGATATCCTGGTCGCCGAAGGCAAGGGCGGCAGCAAGGCGCCCAAGAAACGTCCCAAGGACTTCATTGCCGGCGTCATCAAATCGCGGGGCACGACCTCGGTAAAAAGCGGCGACCGGCTCACCCTGCTGCGCGATGCCGACGGCGACGGCAGCTACGAACAGCAGAACGTCTTCGCAGACAACCTCAACGCCCCCTACGGCCTGGCACTGATCGATAACAATCTGTACGTGGCCAATCAGGACGCGCTGGTGCGTTTCGACTACCAGCCCGGCCAGACCGAAGCCAGCGGCGCGCCGGAAGTGGTCACGCCCCTGCCCGCCGAAATCAACCATCACTGGACCAAGGCGATGACCGCCAGCGCCGACGGCGAACATCTCTATGTCGGCATCGGCTCCAACAGCAATATCACCGAACGTGGCATGGAAGCCGAAGTCGACCGAGCCGAGATCTGGGAAATCGACCCGGAAACCGGCGCCCATCGCGCCTATGCCACCGGCCTGCGCAACCCCACCGCCCTGACCATCCAGCCGGGCACCGACCAGCTCTGGGCCGTGGTCAACGAACGTGACGAACTCGGCCCGAACCTGGTGCCGGACTATCTGACTACGGTTGAGGAAGGTGCGTTCTACGGCTGGCCCTACAGCTACTGGGGTCAGAACGTCGATCCGCGCGTACGTCCGAAAAACCCGGAGAAGGTGAAGGCGGCGATTGCGCCGGACTACAGCCTCGGCTCCCACCATGCCCCGCTGGGCGTGGCGTTCTCGAACGAACAGGTGGGCGGCGATTTCGCCAACGGCGTGTTCGTGGGCGAGCACGGCAGCTGGAACCGCGGCGATCCGGTCGGCTATCGGGTGGTGTTCATTCCCTTCGAAAACGACGAACCCGCGGGCGACCCGGTCGATTTCGTCTCCGGCTTTCTAACCGACGACGGCAAGACCCGCGGCCGCCCGGTGGGCGTGAGCGTGACCCCCGACGGCGCGGTGATCGTGGCCGACGATCTCACCAACGCGGTCTGGCGCATCACCCGGGACGACGCCACGTCGCAGCCGGACAACGCCGAAGACGGCACGACCGGCGACTAATCACCTGCCCAAACGATGCCCCGGCGCTGCTCTAGCGTCGGGGCGCTGCACCGCGGCGACTATTCAACGGCTCTCGGATTCCCCCGCGCTGCTCGCTGCCCATGCCTTTGCCTGGAGCGTGGCCAGGCGTACGAGATCGCCCTGGGCCACGTTGATATCGATCAGGTGCAGCCCCCAGCCGGTATTGCCGAAAAAGGCGCCCGGCAGTTTGTCGATCAAGGCATCGCTTTCGGGCGAATCGATCGAAACCGCCAGATAATGGGCGCCACCGCGTTCCACGCAGCGTCCGTGGACCCGCCCGGGCAGCGCATAGAAGGGCGTGTCGATTGCCTCGTTGCGGGCCCGGTCGCGGAACGGACCGGCGTTGGCGTCCGTGGGCTTGAGGATCAGGCGAAACACCGGCGGATAGCCGGTCGGCAGGCGCGCATCGAGGCGCGTGCCGCCGTTGACGAGTTCTGCCGGATTCACGCACAGCGCCTGAGTATTGGCAGCCTCGGTCACACCATACTTGGGCGCATCTCCCAGGGCCGGGTCGTCGCGGCTGAAACTGCTGTAGCCGACCACGCAGTGGATATCGTTCGCCGTGCGGCATGCCGGCGTATGCCGAAAGCTGGTATCCGCCTGGGCCGGTACGCGGGCCACGGCAATGTTCGCTCCCGGAATATGGGCGGCGACGAAATGCCGAGACAGATAGGCATCGGGCTCGATCACGTCGCGAATCAGGCGCATGAGCAGCTCCGAGCCCTGGGAGTGGCCGATCAGGATGAAGCCCCGCCCGTCGTTTTCGCCCACGAACTGCATGAAGGCATCGACCACGTCGGCATAGGCCATGGCATAGGCATCCTGCTTGGCGGGCGACGTCATGCGCTTGACGCCCGGCACCATGTCGAGTGCCATCAGGCTGAGCGTGGACTGCCGATAGACCGGCGCGTACACATCGCAGGCGCGTTGATACAAGGCCGCCTGGATTTTCGTAATCGCCACCGTTTCGTCGTCGGGGGTGAAGTCGGCGTTCGCGCTCATTTCCATGCTGGCGGTCGGGTACACATAGAAACAGGCCACCGCCGACGTGCGTTCAAAATCGGTATCCAGCGGCTTGAGCGTGCCGTTGGCTTCGACCGCGGTCGCCCGCGTATCGCTGCGACACACGTTATCGGCCAGCGGTTGCCCCGGGTGGCAAAGCCAATGCCTCGCCTCGTCGTAGTTGCGGCTGTGATAACCCCGATACGGGTTCTCACCCGGCGAGGCGGCCTTCGCCATAAAACGCGCTGTCGCGCCGGCCTGCTCGGCGAGGGCGGTCTTGGACGGGGCATCGTTGCCGCGTATGCACGCCGCCGGTAGGATAAGCGCCGCCAGCACGAGGGCGAGCAGCGAAGCCGAACGAATCGAGTATGGCGAGATCACGCGCGCAAAACACTCCACGCTAGAATACAAAAATGCAAGCCGCGCCGGCTTGGCTTGCCATGCCGGCATGACGAATTCGCAGCATGCGGAACCCCACCCGGTTCAGCGGGATAGTAAACGGTTATACGATGCGACGCGCTAGCCCCTGCCGTGCGGCGATCGCGCCCGTCATCGCGGGCAAGCCGCTAAAGAAACAATTGTTCCAGCCGATTGCTGTGTGCATGGTAAAACAAGCGAAAGCCGGTTTTCCTGCCGTTGACACGGCTGACCAAACCAGCCGCGGCTCGTAGCTCTGAATCAGCTCATAACGCGTTAATCGAGTCTGCGAACGCAGTATCAGGCGTTTGATCCACCGAGCGCGGAAATGCGTAGCCCGCCGTTAGCCCCGCAGGCCCCAATTGACGCGTCCCAATGCCCAGGTTTGACCCCGACACACCGCAGGCACAGCAACACACCGACATCATACGCGGTCGCCAGATCCATGCCGTGCAGCTGAGTACCCTGCGCGGGCTGGTTAGCTTTCTCGTGCCCGCTATCGTCACGGGCCTGCTGTTTTACGAACAGTGGGGGATGATCGCGATAGCTTGGGTGCTTGCCGTTCTCGTGGTATTCCCTGCCCGGATGTGGATGCTGCGCCGCGCGACGGCACGGGGGCCGGTTCCGCTGCCGCCCCGAAGCATCCGGCCGGTCATCATCGCGACAATAATCAATGCGACGCTGCTCGCAAGCTTTCCTGCCTGGGTCATCGTACACGCGGACGGGCTGGCGCTGGCCTACATACTTTCGCTCTATCTGGGCACGTACTGGTCGGCGTCATTCACGCTCACCGCACTGTTCCCCGCAGCGTTTTCATTCACGATCACGCACTGGTTGGTCACGGTCAGCGTGCTCTGCATCGCGGGCGTGGACTGGGAACGGGCCGCGCTCATCGTGCTGTTTGGCACCGGCGTTATAGCGGCGCTGACCATCACCCGCCAGCAGTCGGCGCTGTTTCGCGAGTCGGTTGTCCAGGAGCTGGAACTGGCGAAAAAAACAGAAACGATCGAGTTATTGCTCAAGGAACACGAAAATCAGTCGAGTGACTGGCTCTGGCAGACCGATGCCGCGCTGCGCGTGGACCAGCCGTCGTCGCGCTTCCTGCAGGCGATGGCGATGGACGAGCAAACCCTCGCCGGCAAAACGATTACCGACCTGTTGAAGCACTCGGGCATCGACTTCAACAGTGAAGCGCTGGCCGACCTGAAAGCCACTCTAGGCCGGCGGCGTTCGTTTCGGGACGTGGTCATCCCGCTGTCGGTGGGCTCGCGCGCGGTGTGGTTTTCGATATCGGGCCGGCCGATCTACGATACAAAGAACCGCTTCGCCGGCTATCGCGGCGTGATGGCGGATATCACGGATACACGGCTTGCCCAGGCGCGTGCAGCACACCTGGCCCAGCACGATGCCCTCACGGATCTGCCCAACAGGGCAAACTTCAGCACCCTGTTGCGCCGCTCGCTGGCACGCGGGCGTGCGTTCTCCCTGCTAAGTATTGATCTGGACGGCTTCAAGGCCATCAACGACAACTTCGGCCATACCGTCGGCGATGCCACGCTCGTCGAAGTCGCGCGCCTGGGCGACGACGAGTTCGTCATCCAGATCTGGTGCCTGGAAATCGAGCAGATTGAAACGCTGTGTCGCCAACTCATCGATGCAGCCTGTCGCCCCATGCTCGTCGATGATCAGACGGTGGTCGTCGGTGCCAGTATCGGCGTGGCCCTGGCTCCGGCCGACGGGGCGACCACCGCGGAGATTCTCAAGAGCGCGGACGCGGCCCTATATCGAGCCAAGAGTGACGGCCGGGGCACATTCCGGTTCTTCTCGCCGGCCCTCGACAGCGAACTCCAGCTTCGACAGCAGGTCATGCAAGAGCTGCGCACAGCGCTCACCCGCGACGAGCTGGTTTTGCACTACCAGCCGGTGTTCGACGCACAAAACGGCGCGATCACCGGCGCCGAAGCGCTCATCCGTTGGCCTCACAGCGAGCGTGGCATGATCTCGCCGGCCGAGTTCATTCCGCTGGCCGAAGAAAGCGGGCTGATCCTCGCACTGGGCAACTGGGTCATCGAACAGGCGTGCCGGGAAGCCGCCAGCTGGCAGAACGAGCGCCGCATATCGATCAACGTATCGCCCAGGCAATTCACCGATACCGACCTGCATACCCGTATCGTTACCGCACTCGAACAAACCGGGCTCGCGCCCAGCCGGCTGGAGATCGAAGTCACCGAGACGGTATTCATCAAGGAGCCACAGGTCGCGCTGGACATGCTGTGTCGACTGCGCGCGCTCGGTGTGCGCGTTGCCCTCGATGACTTCGGCACCGGCTATTCATCATTGAGCTATCTTCGGCTGTTCCCGTTCGACCGCATCAAGATCGACCGTGCCTTTGTACAAGAGATCGGCCAACGCCAGGATGACCAGGTCATCGTCCATGCCATCGTCGATATCGCCACCGGGCTCGGCATGAAGATTACCGCCGAGGGCATCGAGTCCCGCGAACAGGCGGACTACCTTGCAGACATCGGTTGCCACGAATTGCAGGGATTTCTGTTCGCGCGGCCGGCCCCTGCCAGCGAAACGCTACGCGCCGCGGACCGCCACGCCCGCCCGCTCGCGCAGCTCGCCACGCAGCAAACCCTGTTCAACCCGTAATACGAACCGTCAATCGCAGCGTGCTTCAAGAAATCGCTGCACAACCTGTCGGGGCCGCGCCGACGTGCTCGAACCGGCCGGCGACAACAGCCACACCGGCGGCACTGTCGTCATCAACAGCGCCGAGCCCGTGGCGATCGTAGGGCGTCTGACCGTGAACCGCGAAGGCCTGACCGTTGTCATGAATGCCAAGGCCCGTCGGCTGATCGCCACGGATACCGTCTATAACGAGGGCGGCACGCTCACGCTGGATTTCGACAGCGCCAACGCGCCAGCGGCCGGCACCCGGCTGACGTTGCCAAGCGGTGGAAACCTCGCCGGGCGCTTCGCCCGGCTCGACAGCGGCAATACCGCCGTCGGACTCAGCTATAGCGCGGACAGCGTGATCGCGACCATTCAGTAAACGGCTGCACCGCCCCATAAAGCCGGCGACGCGTGCTGCGCTGCCGGCTTTTTTGCGATCAGAACACACGCGGAAGCAGCGGCCACGGCGGGCCGCGCTAGCGCAGCCCGCGGTCGACCTTGAGCAACGCCCGTAGCCGGATGAGGTAGAGCGCAATCATCGCCCCCACCAGCACCAGGCCCACGCGCAGCGATGTCACGCCGTGCAGGGCATGCGCCAGCCCGTGCCCAACGCCGATCAACGCACTCGCCCACAGCGTGGAACCCAGCACCGTGGACACCAAGAATCGACCGAACGGCATTCGGTGCAAACCGGCGGGCACCGAGACCATCGAACGCATGCCCGGGATCAACCGGCCGACGACGATCATCGCATCGCCATAACGACGAAACAGGCCGCCCGAGCGGTCGATATCCGCCGGCTTGATCAGCAGCCAGCGACCCGGCCCGGTCAGGAATCGCTTGAGACGAACCTCGCCGACCACGCGGCCGAGAAAATACAGCGGCAGCGTGCCGAGGACCAGTCCCGCAGCGGCGGCGGCGATGGCCGTCGGCACCCGCAGCGCGTGTTGATCGAAAAGCGCCGCAGCAAACGGAATGGTGGCTTCGGCCGGCAGCGGCGGCATGAGATTGGCCGCCGCCATGACCGCAAGCAGATAGATATAGCCTTCGAGCGAGGCAAGGCCTAAAGCCGTCAAAAGCATGAGCAGAGCGCCTCGCCCGAATGGATAGGGCGCGGATTATGAACCGATTTCCGGCGCGAATCGAACCCGCACGCAGCCGAACCGACGATCGCGAGTCGTATGCCGTACCCGTACACCCTTTCAGGACCATGCACGCTCGAACTTCGCGGCCAAGCCGAGACTGCGCGCAGCAGAAGGTACTCGGTACTCAGTGCGCACGGCGTGGTGAGGTAGGCAGGCCCGATGGGTACGGACACTCATCGGTACTCGATCCGGCACCAGCACAGTCCACCGGCTCAGCCGTTTTCAACGCTATCGATAGATAAACGCCGGCGCCTGTCCGTCTTTCCTTTCAACGCTTTCAAGGCCGCTGGCCTGAGCGCGCGTGATTTCGCACACGCGTCATCAACTGAAAGAAATAATCTATTTTTAGGTCGGTTCGATAAAACACGGCTGCCTGCGGCCGATATGAACACCATCAGTTCTGCCAGCGCGCAGTCGGGGCCGGCTCCGCGTGAATGGCATTCGACGAGGCAATCCCATGGACCTGGTAATGAACGCGCGCCGCACAACCGCGCATCGTGCGTTCTGGTTAATGACCCGGCGCGTGACGATTCTCGCTGCAAGCGTGGATGCCATTTTCTTCGTGTTCTTTCTGTGGTCCGGCCCGGCCTACATGGCCTGGATCAATCTGCTCAGCATCGGGCTGTACATCACGGCCAACCGACTGCTTGCCTATCGATACAACACCCCTGCCCTGTGGCTGATCTGGCTGGAGGTCACGGGCCATGCCGTGATCGGCACGCTCGCGGTGGGCTGGAACGCCGGTTTCCACTATTACCTGGTGATGTTCATCCCGGCGATCATGGTCAGCGGCTATATCTCTCGTATCGTCGTGCCGCTGGCGGCGTTGTTCAGCATCTACGTCGGCATGTATCTGGCCTCCAGCTACTACGGCGCGCTGTCGCCGATCGCCGGCCATGCCCTGCTCATGCTCTACCTGTTCAACGTCACCGTCTTTTTCGCCATGGCCAGCTATACGGCGCGTTTTTTCTACCAGCGCGTGCGCCAAAGCGAAAACCGGCTGCGTGAGTACGCGGCCCGCGACGTACTCACCGGCCTGTTCAACCGCCGTTATCTGCTCGAACTCGCCGGGCGCGAGCAGCGTAGAGCGGAGCGCGAGAACGCGGGCCTGTCGCTGGCGATTGCCGATATCGATCACTTCAAGCAAATCAACGACAGCCACGGGCACGAAACCGGGGATCAGGTGCTGGTACATATCGCCGGCATTCTCGAACGATGCTGTCGGGCCGGCGATACCGTGGCCCGCTGGGGCGGAGAAGAATTTCTGTTCCTGCTGCCCAATACCAACGCCGACGAAGCCGCCCTGTTCGCAACGCGCGTGTGCGAAACCGTGGCCGGGCAGCCGCTGCCACGCAACGGCCAGCCGCCGCTGGCATCCACGCTGTCGCTGGGCGTGGCCTGCCTGAGCACGGATGAAACGCTCACCGAAGCCCTGGCCCGCGCCGATGCCGCGCTCTATCAAAGCAAGGCGGCCGGTCGAAACCGGGTGACCGCCCACGGCCCCGCCAACGCGCAGCCAGCCCGACGGGCATAGTGGGTCGCCGTCGTCCCGGTACCTTCGCGGCGCACGACTGCGGCTTGCAATAGCCTTCTTCCGGCCGGCCAGTACAACGCCGCGCGCCGGCACCCGACCCAGCACAAGCCCCGGCATGTCGCGGCCCGGCGCCGCTGCCAATCTTCAACCTAAGGCAAGCGCCCGTCCGACGCCCAGGCGCGTTAACTGCCACGCGATAACCGATAGTTTATATTCGCGGGCGCTCTCGCCGGCTGCTTACCGCCATGACCATCTCATTGCCTGCCCTGACCCGCACCGTCGTCGCCGGATTTATCGCGCCCGCGGCCTGTATCGTGCTTGGCATCATGGCCTGGCTGTACGCGGCGCCGGCGCCCGACGTCACCCCCGCTGTGGCCGCGAACGGTTTGCACCGCGTCCAGAGCTTGGCGGCCGGCGCGATGACGCTATTTGCCGTTTTCTGGCTGGTATGCAGCCTATATCTGCTGGTCGCCGGGCACCGGCGTGCACTGCAGGCGATGCGTGATCCGGCCCGTCTGATCCCCGCCGCGCGCTGGCTGCGCCAACAGCTGCCCGCCATCCTGGTCACCACCACCACAGCGCTGGCGGCCACGCTGGCGTCGGCCGCCGTATGGCTGGCCATCGCGCTGGGTGTGGCCGACCCGTTGCACGGCGATATGCCCATGTTGCATCACGCCGCGGTCATGGCCTGCGGCGGCCTGGCGCTGTTCGCCGGCGTCGACCTGTTCCGTTTCGTCGCCGGCACCCGTGCGCTGCGCCGAACGCTGGCCGAACAACCCGTCACCCAGCTGCCCGGACAGCTGCTCACGGCGTCGGCCGCGCCGGCACTATGGCAGTTGGTGCGTGATATCGCCAAGGCACAGGACGCACGTGTGCCGGACCAGATCGTCCTCGGTTTCGTGGAAGGCGCATTCGTTACCGCCGCCCCGGTACAGGTACAACCGGCGGGCACCGAACTGCAGGGCTGCACGCTGCATCTGCCGCTGCTTACCCTGGCCCATCTAGACGAAGCCGAGTGCACAGCGCTGATAGCCCACGAGCTGTCGCATGTCGCCAACGCCGACATCGAACAGGCGCTGACGCTGGCCGCCGACCAACGCGCCATCGGCCGCGGCCATGCGGTGCTCGAGCATAGCAGCGCCCGCGCCCAGCTGGAGGGCCTGCTTACACGCCCGGTCGCCTGTATTGCCGAGAGCGTGATGGCCGCCCTGGACCGCGCCGTGGCCCGAGATCGACGCGCGGCGGAATACCGTGCCGACCGGGCCGCCGCCGATGCCAGTTCCGCACAGGTTGCCGCCGCGACCGTGCTGCGCGTGGCGGCCACGCAGAACGTGGCCCAGCAGGCGATCGCGGCGTTTCAGAATGGCGCGATCACGCCCCCGCAGCGGCCGTTCACCGCCGCCGATGCCTGGTTGAGGGCGAATGCCATGCCGGCCGTGGCACAGGATGCCGCCGTGCCCGATCCGCATGCACGCCATCCCGGCTTCAACGAGCGGCTGGCCGCACTCGACGTCGCCAACGACCGCCGCGTATACGCCCGCGCTGAACGCACCATCACGCCGGGCCAGAACGCGCTGGCACGCTATGTCGGCCCGGATGCGCCGGTGATCGAACAGATCGATCGCGACCTCGCCAATCTGCTGACCGACGACTACGCCCGCTGGCTGCACACGCTGGTACGAGACAAACAGAACACGCCCGCCGACAACATCTACTACGCCGATATGCGGGGCGTGATCGCGGTCTGTGTCGTCGTCGGTATCGCCTGCCTGCTGGGCGGGCTGTTCCTGTTCGTCTCCGGCTATGCCACCCACGATCTGTTGCTGCCGGCCATCGTTGCCCCCTGCGTCGGCCTGTTCAGCCTTGGCCTGGCGGCATGGCGACTGCTCGGCAGGCCGCCGGCCGTGGTGCAGGTCACCGACAGCGCGATCCTCAGCCGTGCTCTGCGCGACCCCATTCCGATCGATGCCGTGGACAACGTCAGCTTCGACCGCCGCAATGGCCAGCTCAGCGTTTATCTGCAGCTGCACGAACAGGCGCCGCTGCCGCGCTGTGCACGCATCACGCTCGGGGCCGCCCAGTGCCATCCGTCCTCGCAGCACGTGGTGCTGAGGTTCGGGCCGCTGCGTACGAGTGCCGAACGCCTCACACATGAGCGCTTCGTCGAACGGTTCACCGCCGCTCTGCAGGGCCGGGCCGCAGGCTCCGTGCTCGACGAGCTCGGCGTTGAGGGTCAACAACGGTAATTCGTGATCGGCGCGCGACGATAGTCCGGCGTGCATGGCTCCCTGCAGCGACCCTGCGTCGAGTCCATGAGCGCAATATCGCGGGCCCAGGTTTGGGTGGCGTCGCATATCGTTGGCAACGCCGGTCGACAGGCATCGGATCAGTCGTTGTACAGGCGCGGTACCGGCAAGTGCCAGCCGCGCCGCATCGCCATGTACCGAACGAAAAAGCACAGCGCGGCCGCGCCGATCACGGTGGGCGCGAACGGCCAGTTGAGGGTAACGCCGGTCACGGCGACGCCGGAGCCCAGCAGCGCGGCCGTGGCATACAGTTCGGTCGGCGCCAGCACCATGGGCAGCCGGTCGATAAGCACGTCGCGCATGATGCCGCCACCGATGCCCGTGATCATGCCCATCACTGCCGCCATGACCGGCGAAATGCCGAACTCCAGCGCCCGTATCGAGCCGCCGACGGCGAACAGCGACAGCCCCGCGGCGTCGAAGACGCCCACCGGCCGGGCGATACGATCCACCCACCGATAACCGAAGAACACCACGAGCGCGGCAAGCATCGTAACCAGCCCGTAGCGCACGTCTGCAATCGCCAGCGGCGGCGTGGCGCCGATGAGCAGGTCGCGGGTGATGCCGCCCACCGTACCGGTGGCGAACGCCAGTACCGCCAGCCCGAAGATATCGAGCCGCTTCTGTGCCGCCGCCATCGCGCCACTCAGGGCGAAAACGAACGTGCCTGCCAGTTCCAGCCCGGAAAGTAACAGGTGCATAGCAGTCCAGCCGATCGGTGCATGGCGGGTGTGCAGTGCGCCCATGGTAATCGGCCGGCCCCGCCGAACGCTACGCCGCCGGCAATATCCGGCCCGCCCTGCCGCTGGCCGGGGTGTTCAAGCAAACGCAGGGCCCACCGGCAATGCTCGTGCGCGCGCAGCTCAGGCTAGATACGTAACAGCAGCCCGAACAACAGCGCCGCCGTGAGGCTTGCCACGGCGGTACGCACGATGTTCCAGCCGTTCCAACGCGACTCGAAGGCATGCCGCGCCGCACGCAGCTGCTCTGGCGTCATCGTCTCTAAATCACAGGCCTGGATGCGATTGTTCAACGGGATATTGATCAGGCCCGTGGGTAGCTGCACGCCGACGAGATACAGCGCGGCCGCAGCGGCCAACAAGGCCAGATCTGCGCCGTCTAGCACGGCGAATCCCAACGCCAGGGCTGCCAACAGCGCCACGACCGAACCGACCCACATCAGCATGAACAACGGCGCACGGGCCTGGATCACCCCGTCGATCGCACGAAACGTTTCCAGAAAACTGCGATCGGGTAAGCGGCGAATGCCCGGCATCACCACCACGGCAAACGCAAACAAAAACCCCGCGACGAGCGAACACAGCAAAGTTGAGAGCCATACCGCCGCCGTAAAAACCGCCGCCCCCATCGTGACCTCCCGTGGTCCCAAACGCACCTGATTTATAGCACGCGCTCTTTTAGGGGCCAGAGGGTGAACGCCGCGCATGAGCACTCGGCAGTCGGAAGATCACGATAACGGAGACGTTGCTATCCGCCGGCCCGCACAGACCGGCACGGCGCATGGCCTCGCCGCCGCGGTCGCCGAACGCCGCGGCGGCATCCAAGACGTCCGTTGCTGCGGCCAGATCGCCGCCGTTGACCATACGTCATGCGGGTTAAGGACGGTCGCCTGGTTCGGCGACACGCGCACGCTGCCCAGCCAGATGCCCGCGACTCGGCGGGCTAGAGCACGGGGGCTCAGGAGGCGTCTTCAGCGCTTTGTGCGCCGAGCGGGTTGCGCAGGATGCCAGTGGTGCCGCTGTTCATGGGCGACGCGAAGGCATGGCCTTCGCTGAAAGAGCCGACGCTGTAGAACTGCGGCTCCAAGACCATGCGCCCGTGGGTATCCATGAATCCCCAGCCAAGCCGTTCGAAGTCCTTGCCCTCGTTCAGGCCGCGCGCCAACTCGACGCCAAGCAAGCCTTCGTGGAATACCTGCTTCGCGTCGATCATGAACCGCCCCTCGTCATCCAGAAACGGAATCCGTGCGATGCGTTCGCCGTCGCGATCCAGCACCTCGATATACCCGTCGCTGTTATCGCTGCGTTCGCCGTCCACGGCGAACATCGTCACGCGGTCGCCGTAGCCGCGGGGTTTGTGTTCATAGCGCGCCGGCACCACAACCTCGCCGCTGTCGTCGATAATGCCCCAGCGGCCATCGCGATAGAATTTCGCCCGCCCGGCGATGAACGGGCCGACGCGTTCCATATCGTCGGGAAGTGCGAAACGGATATCGCCCTCGGTATCGATGACGGCCCACTGATAGGTCTTGGGCGTGGGCCCCGGCAGGCTGTCGTAGAGACGACTGAGTTCGTTGTCGCCCTTGGGTTCGGATACGGGCGTGGCCTGGGTGGACACCACCGCGAGCCCGTCGGAGAACGGCCCGGCCGCCGGATACGGCGCGTCGCGCAGTTTGTGCCCGTCGCGGTCGACGAAGTTGCTGCCGCCGCGTTCATCGACGATACGAAGCCAACCGTCGTGAAAATCCCCCAAAGGGTGATGCAGGTTCGGATTGTCCGCATCCACGCCGTGCCAGCGCGGATCGACCTTAAGCACGGGCTGGCCGTCGGTATCGATGAATTGCCAGTCGCCGTCCGGGGTCTTGACCGCGGCCAGACCCTCGGAAAATTCGCGGGCCTCGGCATATTGCAGATCGACCACGCGCTTGCCGTGACGATCGACATAGCCCCAGCGCATGCCGACTTCGCTGCGGTTGAAGTCGCCGACCGGTGCAAGCCCGTCATGAAAATCGCCGGCCTTGTCGTACTGCGGCTCGACGACGTATTCGCCCTGCAGGTCGAGAAAGCCGTAGCCGCCCGTGCCCCGTACGCCCGCCAGCCCCTCGGAGAAGCCGTGCGTTTCGCTCAGGCCGGTACGTGGCGCCACCGCGTAGTCCGGCTCGGCCACCGCAGGCGACGTGATCGCAGCGCAAACGAGTACGAACGTAAACAGGAATAAACGACGGGTGGCTGGCATGCGATCTTCACAGGGCAATGGCACAGGCAACGCCCCCTTACCCGAACACAGGTCAGGCAGGAGGGTCACGCAGACCGACATTATGCCCGTTCACCCACGGCCTCGCCCCGGGTCACGGCGCCGCCCGCACGCTGGGCCGGCTCCCCAAGCCTGGCGGCGCGCCGGGCGAAACCCGATCGCCGCCTTGTCGGTTAGTCGTCTGCCCTTGGCTGGCGCGCTCGGTCGCGGTCGGCGTGGGTGCGTGCCTGGGCTTTCCAACGCGGTTCGGTGGGCCGCTCAGGATCGACCGGCCAGCCTTCCCGCTGGGCGCTGCGATCGCCCTCGCCTGCTTCGGTCTGGTCGTGCCAGAGGGCAACGCGGGTTTCGTAGGGCATATCGATATGGGCTGCGTCGAGCGCCTGCTTGATTGCCCGCACCGCCTGGGCACGCACGCGCACCACGTCCGCCCGACGGCTGTCAGTCCACCAGCGGGCCCGAATGGTCACCCAGCTGGCGGCCAGATCCCAGGTGAACGCTTCGGGCGCCGGCTCGGCCTGAATCTCGTCGACTCCGGCCAGCGCCTCGCGAATGAGTTCGCAGGCCTTGTCCATATCGTCGCCGTAACCGATGCCGATATCGTACTGGCTACGCCGCTTGGCATGGGCGGTCTTGACCAGCACCGCGTTGGTATAGATATCGCTGTTGGGCATCACCACGTTCTGGCCGTCGTAGGTGCGGATGATCGTGGCACGCGTTTCGATGCGTTCCACCGTGCCCTCGTAGCCGTTGATCTCGATCTGATCGTTGATGTTGAACGGCTGGCGCAAAAGGATGAGCAGGCCCGCCAACCAGTTCTGCAGAATGTCCTTGAAGGCGAAACCGATCGCGATCGAGCTCACGCCCAGGCCTGCAATGAGATCGCCCGGGTGCAGCGTAGGCATGACGATAGTGGCCGACAACATGAAGCCGATCACCAACGTCGTCCACTTCAAGAAGCCACCCAACACCTCGCCCAGATTCTCGCGCGAGCGACGTACGCCCTGTCGTACCACCAGGCGCCGTGCAACCGAGGCCAGCACCATGAACAGCAGGAACACGATGACCGCGACCACGACATTCGGCAGCAACCGTATCGCCCCGTCGAGCCAGGTATCGAGCCGCTCCACGAGCATGCCGGGATCAATATCCAGCGTCTGCGGCTGATCGTTCGAGGAAACTTCGGGCATTGCCATAGGCGACTCGGTTGAAAAACAAGGAAAGGCGACAAGAACGGACGCGACCCAGTGCGTCCGCGCTCGCCGTATAGATAACAGAACGGGCCGGACAGCCCCATACGACGCGTGGACCCGCGTATACCCGCTGCATGGGATTGCGTCATCGACGCCCGCAGCCGAGCGTATCCGTGGATCGATCGCACGGCCATTAAGCCCGGCTGGCTAGCACAAACGGTTTGGGTTGCCGTTCGGATGCAGACAGCACCGGCGCGAGGGCACAACGCCCCGCATAGGCCGGTCATTACGCAGCGGCCACATTGCTCTCCCCGCAATTTATAACGTCCGTCTCGTTTCCAACAGCGCGCTATAAATTCGCCCGAAACTTGCCAACTATCGCGTTTTGAAGATATGAGCGGCGTTCAAATTTCATGCTCGACGCGCAACCGGAAGCGGCCACCCGCTGTGTTCAACTACGCAGCAACAATATCCGCATCCCCTACCCGGATCTGGCAGATATACGCAGACAGACTGGCCTTTGATTATCTGCTTTATTAACGTGCGTGGGGCGTCGCCGCCTGCCTTGCCGTTCGGGCGGAAATACCAGACCCGAGCCGGTTGTTTCCGGAATAGCGCCGACGCCGCGTAAACGTGATCATCAGCGTATCCGCAGGCGCGAAAGCGGGCCTGGCGTCTAGCGCTCGTTTTGACACGCCCACGCCGGGTCCATAGGCTCGGTCGGCTAACACCCGCGACTACCGCATCTTGAGCCCATGCCCGAAGGCGTGTGGATCGGTGCCGTCGCGGCCATCTGTTTTATTGGGGAAAGCATGGATAAGAGCGAACGGGTCGACGAGCTCGAAGAGCGCTATGATTTCGATTACGAGATAGGTGAAGACAATATCCACCCCTGGGGGCTGGAACTGCACAACCCGGTCTTCATCTGGAGTGCCTTGCTGATACTGGTCTTCGTGATCGGCTCGATGATCTATCCCGATATCGCCAAGAGCGGGCTTTCCGGGGCCAAAAACTGGGTCATCAACAGCTTCGACTGGCTCTTTCTCAGCGCCGGTAACGTCTTCGTTCTGTTCGCGCTGGTATTGATCGTTCTTCCGCACGGACGCATCCGGCTGGGCGGCGAAGACGCCGTACCATCTTTTTCGCGTTTGTCCTGGTTCGCGATGCTTTTCGCGGCCGGCATGGGCATCGGGCTGATGTTCTGGAGCGTGGCCGAACCGGTCGGCTACTTCACGGAATGGTCCGGCACGCCGCTTAATACACCCGGCGGCGATCAGGCCTCCAAGACGGCCGCCATGGGTGCTGTGATGTACCACTGGGCGCTGCACCCGTGGGCGATCTACGGCGTGGTCGCACTTTCGCTGGCATTCTTCGCCTATAACAAGGATATGCCGCTGTCGATCCGCTCGACCTTCTATCCGCTGTTCGGCGAGCGCGTCTGGGGCACCCTGGGCGACGTCATCGACACGCTGGCCGTCGTGGCCACCATCTTCGGGCTGGCCACGTCGCTGGGCTTTGGTGCCCAACAGGCCGCCGGCGGCATTGAGTTCCTTTTCGATATTCCGGCCAACCTGCCGCTGGAGATCGGCATCGTCGCCGGCGTGACCGCGGTCGCGCTGGTATCGGTCATCCGCGGTATCGACGGCGGCGTGAAACTGCTCAGCAATATCAATATGGGCCTGGCGGGCCTGCTGTTGCTGTTCGTCATCGTCGCCGGCTCGATCGTTGCGTTCGCCGGCAACCTGCTCACGACCTATACCGGCTACGGCGAGTATCTGCTGCCGCTGAGCAACCCGTTCGGCCGCGACGACGAAACCTTCTACCACTCCTGGACGATCTTCTACTGGGCCTGGTGGATATCCTGGTCGCCGTTCGTGGGCATGTTCATCGCCCGCGTCTCGCGTGGTCGTACCGTGCGCGAATTTCTCACCGCCGTACTGATCGTGCCCACCGTGGTCACCGGCATCTGGATGAGCGCATTCGGCGGCGTTGGCGTGGACCAGGCCCTGAACGGCGTCGGCTCGCTGGCCGGCGGTATTCAGGACTCCTCGCTCACCCTGTTCCGCATGCTCGAGAACCTGCCGCTCACCAGCATCACCTCGTTCCTGGCGATCGTGCTGGTCCTGGTGTTCTTCGTCACCTCGTCCGACTCCGGCTCGCTGGTCATCGACACGATCACCGCCGGCGGCAAGACCGAAGCGCCCACCTCGCAGCGCGTCTTCTGGTGCGCCGCCGAAGGCTTCATCGCCGCCGCGCTGCTGATGGTCGGCGGCGCCGACGCCCTGAGCGCACTCCAGTCCGCAGCCGTGACAACCGGCCTGCCCTTCACGCTGATCCTGCTGCTGATGTGCTATTCGGTCCTCAAGGGCCTGCACCACGAGTACAAGTTGCTCAAGCTCAAGGACGCGGAAACGGCTACCGGCTGAGCATTGCGCGCCAAGCTGGCATAAAGGCCGGGGCAGGTGCCTAGCGCATCTGCCCCGTTTTTTGTGCGACGCGCTGTGCTCGGAAGCAACAGGATCAGACGGATCTGACGCTTATATCCTTGCGCGCCAACGAGATGAGTATACTGTCCCTGGATTCTGGTGAGATAGAGCGTTGGATTTGGCATGCGATATTGTCGCTGCCGTAGCCGGGCCGGACTACCGCTTCAAGCCGCTGAAGGGGCTTAACTTAGCGCCACTCTGGTCTGTCCCCATTGTTCGGATATTTTTGTTCTAGCCTCAGTTTCGCAGTGGCCAATCGGGCGGTATCAAAGCCCTGCCTGAGTTACGCGTCCACCGTTCACGCGTAGCGGCCACGTAGCGAGCATCGTCCTCGAAGTAGGCATGTTCGATCAACAGCACTTGCAGATCAGTGCGCCGGCCAACTTCCTCGAAGAGGAAATCGATATGACGCCGCATTGCCTTGATATCCTCGTCCTCCTCGCCACCCGAGACTGTCTTTTCATCCTCATTGGGCGATTGCGCGGGAAAGTACGGACGGCTGAGCTGGTCGAGCACCAGAACGCCCGGCACCGGTGCGGTGACCTCTTCAAAATAGCGCTGTAGGCCAAACGCGATCGCGATGTGGATGGCGAGGTAGTTTTGATCCGACCCGACATCAGGCAGGCGCAGCATCGAGCCTCGGCTACCGGCCTCGATCACGCGGACCTCGGGCTCCTTGGAGGAGAAGTAGAGCTCCGAGCCCACGCAGGGCGCCACTGTGGGAAGAAAAGATAGCGCCTCCGAGGCATATAGTGAGACTTTACCTTCTGCACGCTTGAGGCGAATTTCTTTGCTCTCACGATCTACCTGAGCTTCTAACTGCTGGATCTCATTGCGGAGCACCGTCAGATCGGTACCCGGCTTCCTAGGATGTTCTTCGCTTGTTTGCAGAAAAAAGGAGATCTTGCCCTGAAGATGAGCCCGAGCCTGGGCGATAGTAGCAAGGCGCCGAGATTCATCCGTCTGACGAAGCCAGCTCGCTATGCTTGCATCTATCTCACGGAGGCTTCTATTGAGGTCACTGATCTCGGCGGCAAGCGCTTCATCATGCTCGATCAGCTGCGGACGTACGCGCTCTACCGCCAAGCTTTCATCTCTAACTTTGGCCAACGTTTGCGCTAGCGCCGCAGCCGTCTCGCGTCCCCGTTCGGATGGGGAATCGCACAGCGGACAAACTTGCTCGCCATCGCCGAGCTTTAGGTGCTCCGCCAGCGCCAACTTATCCCGCTGCCTAGTGACGGCATGTTCGAATCCAGTGGCGTCTGCGAGCGCGGCCCGCGCTGCCTGACTCTCGCGACGCGCCTTCCCTAGATCCGCCAATACATTTCTACGGCGGGCATGGAGCGCGCCAAGCTCGCCTTCGTTCGGATAGGTATTAGGATCAATGTCCGCCTGGACAACCTCCTTCAGTTGCTCGAGCAATTCGTCTTCGGTCGCGGCGCCGGATGGCGCTTCTGCAAGGGAAAACCGATTTGCTTCGGTAAGCAATCCGATGGCGCGATGCTTGAGAGCAGTGTCTTCCGCTTGCCGCCTACGCTCCCGGCCCTCCTCTATCGCGAGGGCTCGCTGCAGTTGGCGAAGCTTACGCTCGGCCATCGCGCTTCTCTCATCTGTCGCACGCAAAAAGTAGGGCATCGTTGCAACAATGTCCTTCGCCTTATCTTGCTGCTCCAAGCCATGCAGCAAGACCGACTCGCTGTCGATGACCTCCTTTGTCACAAAGAGATAAGGCGTGACATGACGTACGCTCGTGCGGCCTTTTGTGTCTCCCGAAGCATCCAAAGGATGACCGAGATCACCAATGCCAAAAGCCTTCTGAATAAAGTTCTTGGCTGCGTCGAGAGTGGTAGCCCCGTCGAAGTCATCAAGCTTTGAAGGCACGCCAAGGTTTTTTCCCGCAGTTGCGAACATCCGCGTGCTAGTAGCCTGGCCATCGGGAGGGATATGACGGCCGATGATCATTTCTTGCTCGGCCGCGACCCATTTCACACCAACAGCAATGGCATGCCTTCGGATGTGAACAGGCAGCTCACATTTGCTGGACCCGAGGCAATAGTCGATTGCCTTAATCACCGCCGACTTTCCAGTTCCTGACGCGCCAGTGATGATGTTGACTTCGCCAGGCGTGAAAGAGATGTTCTGCTGGCGCCCCGCCATGCCAAGAAAAAAAACATTGGCGATGTTCCAGCGATTCATACCGTCAGTCCCAGAATTCCAAAGATGTTGCGTGTCGATCCCGCCGTTGCGAGCCAGGCCCCCAGTCGCCCTGCTCGCCGGATCACGCCCGCCGAACTCGTGTCGAGGCGACCCACTGCTGCCGCCTTCACTCTCTTGGTCCCCGGCCTGAGGCGGCCATCCACTCCTAGGATGAATATCTGCGTTGAGCAACCATAGCGCACAGCGGGGGTAACGATATGGAGGCTTGCATTGACGCGCTCGCCAAACCCAAGCGACATTTGCGGCGTGCGTTCCAGCCACTCCAGGAGACCGGTTCTCTTGTTGGTACCTTTAAAGGAGCCAGCAAGGTCTTCTGACAGGGCAATGGGCAGGGCGATGTAGGCGAGCGGCATCTCAGGGCCGATCTCGTTTACCTGGACATAAGCGTTTATAAATGCCGCTAGTGCATAGACGCAGAATGCCGGATTGGTTTCGGCGTATAGGTCATGTGCGAGGGTCATTCGCCGTCCTTAAGGAGCTTTTTATAGTTTGGATGCCAACCGACCTGAAGGTCGATCGCTAGCACCTGATAGCTTCCACGCACATAGTAGGAGGCGCCGAACCCTTCTTGTATGGGCCGGATGGCCATCGGCGCCTCGTTATGGCTCCAGCGCAAAAGATCCAGGCCCGACTTGCGCTTCACTCCCTCCTCTACAGTCTCGCACTCCTCCACCATCTGATCATGCTTATCGGACCAGTGCTCGGTCAGAACCGCGTCGTAACCGCTAATCATGGTGGCCAGAGCAGGATTTTCCGTGACCCAACGGGCGCGCTGCGCTCGAGCGCGCCACTCTTCCCGGATCGCCTTGTTAATGTCGGTATTGCTGCCATTCACGAGGGCAATCTGGCGCGTGAGCATACCGTCGGGCTGATATTCGAGTGGCTTATCCACCGTTTCGAAGTCTGCTGACAATTTGCCTTGTTCCAGATCGCTGACAATCTCGCTGATCTGCGCTTGCAGTTCGGGCCGCGTGATGAGGCGCTCGCGCTTGCCGCACAGGCTGCACACAATCTGTCGATCCCACCATTCGATCAACTTTCTAGCAACCTGCGCTCGTTGTTCCACAGGCAGCAGTTTCAGCTGGGCTGAAATATGATCCTCAATCTGCGAGACAGTTGGACTCTCGATTTCCAGGGTTACCCGGCGTAGCAGGTTCAATCTTGTGGCATCGGGGCATGAAAGAAATGCCTCACAACCATCTTTGCGGTCGGCATAGGGAAGCCGGTACTTCCCGGCCGACTTGGCTGCTGCACGCGCCGCGACCACGCGGCGGGCTTCCAAAGCCATAGCGCTGACCAGCGCCTCACGGTTACTATCCGGCACGGCGAGCGCCGCAAGTGGATCTTGGTCTACGACGCCGCCCACAGTCACAAGTCGAAAGCTTGTCTCCGGCAGATTCACCTTCGGAAGCAGATCGATCCACACCTTGATCGTGCGCCAGAGAGAGCTGGATTTGATCCCAACCGAGGAAGGCTTAGCCGCGACCGAATGCTTCAATTGATAGTAGAGCCCCTGGCCATTCGCGGAGAGCTGAATATCGTCAAGAAGCTCAATACCGACAGCAGCATCATCAGAACTCTGTTCCAGCAATATGAGCAACGCATAAAGCGACTGATACCAAAAACCTAACGCAGGCCCTTCAGCGGAGTGACTCGTATTGTCGGGATCTTCCATGAAATACTCGTTCGGGACCAGATTTTGCGTTGTGCGAGTGAGACGATCTCGAACAATTTCTCTTAGTACTCTCACGACGACCTGCTGACACCTTTCTACCCAAACACGCAGCGAGCCTCAAGCACGACTCGCCCGTGGAACAAACGGCCATAAAAAAAAGCCGCTGCAAAAAGAGCGGCTTTTTCAAACTTACCGATTAGTAGCACCCTACTCCCACTCAATCGTCCCCGGCGGCTTCCCTGTCACGTCGTAGACCACCCGCGAAATCCCGCTCACCTCGTTCACGATCCGCGATGAAACATGTTCCAAAAGTTCGTAGGGCAGGTGCGCCCAGCGGGCGGTCATGAAGTCGATGGTTTCGACGGCGCGCAGGGCGATGACGTGTTCGTAGCGGCGGCCGTCGCCGGTCACGCCGACGCTCGAGACCGGCAGGTAGACAGCGAATGCCTGGCTGACCTTGTCGTACCAGCCGGATTCGCGCAGTTCGTGGATGAAGATGGCGTCCGCCTTACGGAGCTTGTCGGCGTATTCCTTTTTCACTTCGCCAAGGATGCGCACGCCCAGGCCCGGGCCGGGGAACGGGTGGCGCATGAGCATGTCGCGCGGCAGGCCGAGGGCCAGACCCAGCTCACGGACTTCGTCCTTGAACAGTTCGCGTAGCGGCTCGACGAGGCCGAGCTTCATGTCTTCCGGCAGCCCGCCGACGTTGTGGTGGCTCTTGATGACATGGGCCTTGCCCGTGGCGGAGCCGGCGGATTCGATGACGTCCGGGTAGATAGTGCCCTGAGCGAGCCAGTCGATATTCGTGAGTTCGGCAGCGTGGGCATCGAAGACTTCGATGAAGGTGTTGCCGATGATCTTGCGTTTGGCCTCCGGGTCCGCCTCGCCTTCGAGCTTGTCCAGGAACTGGCTTTCGGCGTCTGCCCGGATGACGTTCAGGCCCATATGCTCGGCGAAGGTGGCCATGACTTCGTCGCCTTCGTTGAGGCGCAGCAGGCCGTTGTCGACGAACACGCAGATGAGGTTCTTGCCGATCGCTTCATGGATGAGCGCGGCGGTCACGGAGCTGTCCACCCCGCCGGACAGGCCGAGCAGCACGCGTTGGTCTCCCACCTGTTCGCGAATGCGCTCGACCAGATCTTCGATGATGTGTTCGCTGGTCCAGAGTTCGCCGCAGCCGCAGATGTCGTGCACGAAGCGCGAGAGGATGCGCTTGCCCTGGGCGGTGTGGGTGACTTCCGGGTGGAACTGGATGCCGTAGTAGCCGCGGTCTTCGTCGGCCATGCCGGCCAGCGGCGCGCCGTCCGTGGTGGCGATCACCTTGAAGCCGTCGGGCAGCGCCTTCACGCGGTCACCGTGGCTCATCCAGACGTCGAGCAGGCCGTGGCCTTCGTCGTTGACGTGGTCCTGAATGTCCGTGAACAGCCTGGAGTGGCCGCGAGCGCGTACGCGCGCATAGCCGAATTCCTTCACCTCGGAGGTTTCCACCTCGCCGCCGAGCTGGGCGGCCATGGTCTGCATGCCGTAGCAGATGCCCAGCACCGGCACGCCCAGTTCCCATACCGCGGCCGGCGCGCGCGGGCCGTCCTCGGCCGTGGCGGACTCCGGCCCGCCGGACATAATCACGCCGTTGGGGTTGAAGTCGCGCACGTGGTGATCGGCCACGTCCCAGGCATAGATTTCGCAGTAGACGTTGGCCTCGCGCACACGGCGGGCGATGAGCTGGGTGTACTGACTGCCGAAGTCGAGGATGAGGATCTTCTCGGCGTGGATATCCTGGGTCATGCGCGGTATCGGGCTCGGCTGATGGGCGGAGGTACAGTAGACGCTGATATAGCGAACGCTCATCTAGCGGACGCTTACATAGCGCGCAGGATACCGAATCGCCGCCCGCTCGGCAGCGCTCGCGCGCCTGCATGGCCGCCGGCTAGAATGACAGCCTGATGACAGGCGGCTTGTGGGCGACGCCTTCGCTGCATGGCCCGACATTCGTGCACCATCGCGCAGCAAGCCGCGCGATCCGACCACGGCATCCGACCACGGCACGCGACGATAAACGCGCGCTGCAAGCGGCCCGCCTGCCCACCATTCAAGACAAGCCTACGAAACGATCCATGGCCGACTCCGATTCATCCATCGCCGGCGCCCGCGGGCGCAACGGTTTCGATTACCGAGCCTTTCTGCGTTTTGCCATTCCATCGCTGCTGGGCGTACTGGCGTTCCTCACGCCGATAGTCGACGACGGCCAAATCACCATCGGCCTGGCCATTCTGTCGAACGCGCTGGCGGCGCTGCTGGACGGCTGGCTTGGCCCTATCGCGGGCGTGGTGCTGAGCGTGTCGGCCGTGTTGACGCTGGCCACCAGCCTCACCCGCACCGCGCCCGAAAAGCCGGGGCTGTTCGACCAGCTGTTCAACGTAGGCATCGGCTATGTCCTGCTCCGGCTGGTGGGCGCGGTATTTGCGCTGATGACCCTGTTCGGCATGGGCCCGGAATTCGTGATCAGCGAAAACACGGGCCAGGTGGTGCTGTTCGACGTGATCGCAGCCCTTGTGGCGTTCTTTTTCTTTGCCTCCTTCCTGCTGCCGCTGCTGACGGACTTCGGCGGCATGGAATTCGTGGGCACCCTGCTGCATCGCTTCTTTCGCAAGGTGTTCGGCCTGCCCGGCCGGTCGGCCGTGGATGCGACGGCCTCCTGGCTGGGCGATGGCACGGTGGGCGTAATCATCACCTCGCGCCAGTACGAAAACGGCTACTACTCGGCACGGGAATCGGCGGTGATTGCGACGAACTTCTCGATCGTCTCCATCACCTTTGCGCTGCTGGTGGCCAACTTCACCGAAATCGGCCACCTGTTCATTCCCTTCTATCTTACGGTGACGGCCGCCGGGCTTATCGCCGCGGTGATCGTGCCGCGCCTGCCGCCGCTGTCGCGCAAGCCGGACAGCTACTGGCCGGCCGAAGGCCGCCAGGCGCCGGTCGACAAACCGCGCGAACTGTCGCTGTTCCGCTGGGGACTGAACAGCGCCATGCAGCGGGCCGCCCATGCCCCGGGGCCGACCCGGCTTCTGCGCGACGGGGCCACCACCTATGCAGAAATCCTGTTCGGCCTGCTGCCGCTGATCATGGCGATCGGTACCACCGGTATCGCCATCGCCGAATACACGCCCATCTTCAACTGGCTGACGGCCCCGCTCGTGCCCGTGCTGGAAGCCATGCAGGTGCCGGAAGCCGCCAAGGCCGCGCCCGCCCTGCTGGCCGGCTTTGCCGACATGTTCCTGCCCTCCATTCTGGCCAGCTCTATCGAAAGCGAGTTCACCCGTTTCGTGATCGCCGCGCTCTCGGTCACGCAGCTGATTTATATGTCTGAAGTGGGCGCGGTGATTCTCAAATCGAAAGTGCCGCTCAACATCTTCGAGCTGGGCGCGATCTTTCTGATCCGCACCGTGGTGACGTTCCCGATTATCGTCGCGATCGCGCACTTGCTGGTGTTCTAGGCACGGTCGGCGAAGCCTGCGCCAAGCCGGCCTCGGTTGCAGCTCGACCCCACGCCGTGACGGGCCGTCGATCCAAGCCGAGCGGCGGTCGATCGCTCGCCCGGCTCAGTACGGGGCCATCCCATGCTTTGACAAAATCCGTTCGCTTCGGCCTTATGATGCCCGAGGGCTTCTTTTGCAAAGGTTGCCATGCGGTTTCGACGCGCTTTTCCTGCCGCGGTGGCCCACGGCTGGGGCAGGCCATGAACACCAACGCCCGATGCGATGAACAGCCACCCCGCTGGCTCACCGGGCCGGCGCGGCGGCACACCCGCTTTGGCGAAACGCCGGCCTTTCATGAAGGCCTGTATGCGCTCGGCCGCCACTGCCATGCGTGGATGGTGCCGAACGGTTCCTGGGGCGAAACCAACACCGGGCTGGTGGTATGCGGCAACCAGACCGTGCTTATCGATACCTGCTGGGACGTACGCACCACCCAGGCCATGCTCGACGGCGCGGCCGATCTGCTCGGCAACGCGCCCATCGAGCACGTGATCAACAGCCATGCCGACGGCGATCACTGGTGGGGGAATCAGCTGCTGGCGGGTCGCCATATCATCGCCAGCGATGCATGTATCGCCCAGATGGACGAACTCAAGCCAAACAGCCTGCGTGCCCTGTCCACGGCCAGCCGCGGCCTTGAATTCGTGCCGGGCCTGGGGCCGTTTTCCCGCTACATGCGCGGCATGTTCGCGCCCTACGATTTTGCCGATGTACGGCTGACCTACCCCAACGACTCGTTTAGCGGCACGCATACCCTGGACGTGAACGGGGTCACCCTCGAGCTGATCGAACTCGGCCCGGCCCATACCGAAGGCGACTGTGCGGTGTTCGTTCCAGACGAGCGCGTGGTGTATGCGGCCGACGTGCTGTTCGTGGGCGCCACGCCGCTGGCCTGGGCGGGGCCGATCGCCAACGTGGTGGACGCACTCGAACGCCTGCTGGCACTCGAGGCCGATGTGTTCGTGCCGGGCCACGGGGCCATCGCCGGCCACGCCGACATACAGCAGACCCTCGATTACTGGGATTTCATCCAGACCGCGCTACACGCGGAAAAAACGCGCGGTCGCCCGCCGACACAGGCAGCGCACGCCGTGGCACAAAGCGCGGCCTTCAAGCGCCAGCCGTTCGCGGCCTGGGACTCGCCCGAGCGTATCGTCACCAACGCCTTCACGCTGTATCGGGATTGGGGCGTATCGCTACGCGATCTGCCCGAACCACTGGGCCGGCTGGATATCCTGCGCCGCCAGGCCGACCTGGCCCGTGCCATGCCGGGCGCCTGCCCGGCCTGCATGCACGGCGCCATGAAGGCGGCGACACGAAAGCCGTGACGCCGCCTGCCGGATTCTAGTCCACGCGGTAGTTGGGTGCTTCCTTGACGATATGCACGTCGTGGACGTGCGATTCCTTCACGCCGGCCGCAGTGATCTGCACGAAGTTCGGCTGGGTGCGCATTTCGCTGATGTTGTGGCAGCCGGTATAGCCCATGGCGGCACGCAGGCCACCGATGAGCTGGTGCACGATGCCGCCCACCGGGCCCTTGTAGGGCACCCGGCCTTCGATGCCTTCCGGCACGAGCTTCTGGATTTCTTCGGAGGGGTCCTGGAAGTAGCGGTCGGCCGAGCCGGAATCGCCGCTCATGGCGCCCAGCGAGCCCATGCCGCGATAGGCCTTGTAGGAGCGTCCCTGATACAGCTCGATATCGCCCGGCGCTTCTTCGGTGCCGGCAAACATGCCGCCGATCATCACCGCATAGGCGCCCGCGGCAATGGCCTTGGCCACATCGCCGGAGTAGCGAATACCGCCATCGGCAATCAGCGGCACGTCGGTGCCTTCCAGCGCCGCGGCCACGTTGGCCACCGCCGAAATCTGCGGCACGCCGATACCGGCCACGATACGGGTGGTGCAGATCGAGCCCGGGCCGATGCCCACCTTCACGGCGTCCACGCCGGCTTCGACCAGCGCCTTGGCGCCTTCTGCCGTGCCGACGTTGCCGCCGATGATCTGCAGATCGCCAAAGCGCTGCTTGAGCTGGCGCACGGTATCGAGCACGCCGGAGGAATGGCCGTGGGCGGTATCCACCACCACCACGTCGACGCCGGCTTCGGCCAGGGCCTGAACACGGGCGAAGGTTTCCGGGCCGGGGCCGACGGCCGCGCCCACGCGCAGGCTGCCGTGCGCGTCCTTGCAGGCGTTGGGGAAGTCGGAGGACTTCTGGATGTCCTTGACCGTGATCATGCCGCGCAGCTCGAAGTCGTCGTTGACGACCAGAACCTTCTCGATGCGGTGCTGGTGGAACAGCCCCAGGATTTCGTCGCGGTCGGCGCCTTCGCGCACGGTGACGAGTTTTTCCTTGGGCGTCATCACGCTGGTGACCGGGGCGTCGAAACGGGTTTCGAAGCGCAGATCGCGGCTGGTGACGATGCCTACCGGCACGCCCTTGTCGACCACCGGCACGCCGGAGATGCGGCTGCGGCGGGTGAGTTCCAGCACCTCACGGATAGTGGCATCGGGGCCGGTGGTGATGGGGTCGGAGATCACCCCGGATTCATATTTCTTGACCGTGCGTACGTGCTGCGCCTGCATTTCCGGCGGCATCGATTTGTGGATGATGCCGATACCGCCTTCCTGCGCCAGCGCGATTGCCAGCCCGGCCTCGGTGACCGTATCCATCGCCGCCGAAATCAGGGGCAGATTCAGCGTGATGTTGCGGGTCAGGCGCGTGGACAGGTCGACGTGGCGCGGCAGTACGTCGGAGTAGGCGGGCTGGAGCAGGACGTCGTCGAACGTCAGGGCTTGCTCGCTGATTCTCAGGGTCATAGGCTCGCCGGCAGTGGGCGGCTTTACGTGACCCGTATCGCCGCCGCAAAGACCGCGGATTATAAAGCAACATCTGCGCCTTTCATATAAGCCGACGTCGATGCGATCGTGGCCGAATCGTGCCGACGCCCGCCGTGCCGGGGTTGGCCACAGGTACAGCGATCGTTGTACCGTCACGTTGAATTGCCCACGAGGAACCCGCGCCGCGCGGCGCGGTCCATGCCCCAACCCGGATCACCGATATTTCATGAGCCGTACCGCCTCCGATTCGCGCATTGTGTTCAGCGTCAGCGAGCTGAATGCCTCGGTACGCCAGCTTCTCGAACACAGCTACGGGCTGCTCTGGGTCGAGGGCGAGATATCCAACCTCGCCCGTCCACGATCGGGGCATATGTATTTCAGCCTCAAGGACGGCGATGCCCAGGTGCGCGCGGCGCTGTTTCGCGGCAAGGCACGCCTGATGCGTACGCCGCTGGCCGACGGCGATCAGGTACGCGTACGTGCCCGGGTGAGCCTGTATGCCGCGCGCGGCGATTATCAGCTCATCGTCGAGCACGTCGAGCCCGCCGGCGACGGCGCACTACGGCGGGCCTTCGAGCAGCTCAAGGCCAAACTCGACGCCGAGGGCCTGTTTGCCGCAGAGCGCAAGCGTGCCCTGCCCGCGGCCCCGGCCCGCATCGGCGTGATCACCTCGGCCACGGGCGCGGCCATTCGCGACGTGCTCAGCGTGGTTTCGCGGCGTTTTCCGCTGGGCGCGGTACGCGTCTATCCGGTGCCAGTCCAGGGCGATGCCGCGCCGCCGGCCATCGTGAAAGCGCTCGCGCGCGCCAGCGAACGCGCCGACTGCGATGTGTTGCTGCTGGTGCGTGGCGGCGGCTCGCTCGAGGATTTATGGGCGTTCAACGACGAAAACGTCGCCCGTGCCATCGTTGCCAGCCGCATCCCCGTGGTGTCGGGCGTCGGCCACGAAGTCGACGTGACCATCGCCGATTTCGCCGCCGACGTACGTGCTGCCACGCCCTCGGCCGCGGCCGAACTGGTCTGTCCGGATCTGGGCGCGCGCGCACAGGCGCTGCCGCGGCTGGCCGAGCAGCTCAATCGACGCATGGCCCAGCGCCTGCACCACGCCCGACAGCAGCTGGCCGGACTCGACGCGCGCCTGGCGCGCCAGCACCCACGGCGCCGCCTGGAAGTGCCCATGCAGCGCCTCGACGTGGCCGAACAGCGCCTGCACCGCGCGCTGCGCCAGCACATCGAGCAGGCCCGGCTACGCCTTTCAACGCTCACGCGGCGCCTGCATCTTGCCTCGCCGCAGCGCCAGCTCACAGCACAGCAGAGTGCGCACGATGCGCGTGCAAGACGCCTGGGCCAGGCCATGCGCAGGCGCCTGGAGCAGGCCGATAGACGGCTCGCCAATGCCGGGCGTGGCCTGCATGCCGTGAGCCCGCTGCAAACGCTCGAACGCGGGTATGCTATCGCCCGCGATGACCATAACCATGTCGTTCGTTCGGCCGATACAGTCAATGCGGGCGATTCGATCCAGGTGGTTCTGGCCCGTGGTCGGCTGGATTGCGAGGTCCGCGAAATTCATACCGACTCGGGCGCGGGTATTACCTGAGTCATGCCGCAGTGTGCCGGCGGCGCGTGACGCGAGGGGTACGTGTAGGCCGGCCTTTCATAACGACCCAATACTAAATCAAGGGGTTTTCGATCTATGCTGTTACCTCCGCACGCCGCGATCCGCGGCCGCTCCTTCGCTTTCGCCGTGTGCGTTACGGCGCTGTTACTGCTCGGTGGCTGTGCCGCCGGCCCGCGTATTGTCACCCCGGAACCACCGCCCATACCGGAAGGCGGCGACGCCGTCCCCGAAAGCAACGAGATCGTGTTGGCTGATGGCACGCAGATCGTGGCCGACGCGCCCTGGGGCCGTATCAAGATCGAGGCCGGCCCGGGCCTGCGCCGCGTCTATACCTGGCGCGGCAATCGTCGCGGCGTGATTCTGGAGCCGCGCAAGGAACGCTTCGCCGGCAGCATGGGTATTCAGTACGAAGGCCAGCCGCCAGTCTGGGAGGCCGCCGACGGGATCACCAAGGTGGACGTCGAGGAAGGCCAGCGCCGCTTCGAAACCGTGGACGACGCCATGATCTGGATGCAGATCCGGCGGCTGCGCTATGCCTACACCAACGACGGGCTCGTGGTCGGCTGGAAGACCAAGGGCGATACGCTCACGGTTGAGGTCTGGCAGTTCTATATCGATGGCCAGAAGCCCACCAGCCTGCCCGGTGCCGACAACACCCGCGTGGCCGTAGGCCCGCTCGAGGTCGTACCCCAGCAGATGAAGCCGTATCTGGTATTCGCGGACGGTCATACCGAGCCCTACAACACCGAAACGGCGGCACAGCATTCGGGTGCCCGTGCCGAGAGCAAGGCCAGCGCTTCCGTCATCTCCTGTAACTGGTTCCAGCGCACCTTTACGGATTGCAGTGAGCGCGCTGAAGCCGCGGCGAAAGCGAAGGCCCAGGCTGAAGCCGAGGCAAAAGCACAAGCCGAAGCTGCGGCGGCCGCCCAAGCCGAACGCGCTGCCGCCGCCGAGGCGGAGACCCCGGCGGAGCCTGAGTATCCGTCGGCGACGATCAGCGGTAGCACGGTCAATATCCGTGACGGATCGAGCACGAATTCCAAGGTCCTGTTCCAGGCCAAGGAAGGCGACGCGGTCGACATCCTGAAAGCGGATAAAGGCTGGCGTTACGTGAAGTTCGAAGACGACCGTAAAGGCTGGGTGGCTGACTTTTTGCTCAAGAAGTAGCGAGGCAGTCATTGCACCGCCAGCAGGGCGTCAGCCTGGCTGGCAGAAAAACCCGCGTCGCGTGACGCGGGTTTTTTATTGCGGAATGCTCTGCGGGTCGAATCGCGGGCACGTTGACGATTCGAACGCATGCGATGAGCCGCCGTCCCGCTTGCGCACTGAACAGCCGTGCCCGTGACGCCAAAGCAGAAAAACGCATCGCGGCTGTCCTTCGACCGGCGCTTGTCGTTCCTCCGCCAGCGCACGGCACCGCCACGCGCCCACACCGTTCACAGAACGGCCGCGCAGACTGACAAGGCCGCCCAAGCCGCCCTTGCGAGCGCCGTGCCACGTGCCAGTCGCACAAGAAATTCTTACCCCGGGGCTGTGCGCCCGGAGGAATGCGCCGATGAGGCGGGACATGCACCGTTCGATCAACCGTGCCGCAGCCGGCTGACCACGGGACATGATCCACTCGCGCCGGTAATACCGGTCAGGAGCGTTTGCGCTTGCTGCCGCGTTGCACGTAGGGATTATCGCTGTTCTTGAACACCAGATGGATCGGTGTGCCGAACAGGTCGAACTTCTCCCGGAAACGGCGCATGAGATAGCGCTTGTACTCGTCGGATAGCCGCTGGGTCTGGTTACCGTGGATGACGATCGTCGGCGGATTGCGCCCGCCCTGATGGGCATAGCGCAGCTTGATCCGGCGGCCATGAATCGCCGGCGGCGAGTGGCCTTCTACCGCGTCTTCGAGCGTACGCGAGAGCGCGTTCGTGCTCAGTTCGGCAAAGGCGGCCCGGTGCGAGGCCTGGATGGCGTCCATGAGGTCGCGCAGGCCGGACCCCTGCAGCGCGGAAATGAATAACAGCGGCAGATAGTCGAAGGCGCCGATGCGTTTGACCAGTTCGGCGTGCAGCTTCTCGCGCTGCTTGTCTTCGAGGCCGTCCCATTTGTTCACCGCGATCACCGCCGCACGGCCGCGTTCGACGGCCATGTTCAACAGGCGGATGTCCTGGGTCGACAGGCCGCTGGCCGCGTCGAGCATGACAATGACAACCTGGGCGGCTTCCATGGCCTGCATGGCCTTGACCACGCTCACCTTTTCCACGTCGTCGTCGATACGCGCCCGGCGCCGGATACCGGCGGTATCGACAATCACATAGGGCTTGTCGTCAAAGCTGAATTCGCTGGCCACGGCATCGCGCGTGGTGCCCGGCGCATTCTGGGTGAGCATGCGGGTTTCGCCGAGCAGGCGGTTGACCAGCGTGGACTTGCCCGCATTGGGCCGCCCCAGCAGGGCCAGGCGAATGGCGCCGCGATGATGCGGCAACACCTGCGCACGCGGCGGCGGCAGATGCTCGAAAACGTGGGCGAGCAACAGCGAGATACGATCGCCGTGCGTGGCCGAGACCGCCCAGGGGTCGCCAAAGGCCAGCGCATGGAATTCCGCGACCGCGCTGGCGCCGACCTGCCCTTCGCTTTTGTTAACCACCACATGAACCGGGCGATCGATACGGCGCAGCTGCTCGGCGATGGTTTCGTCGCCGGCCATGAGGCCCTGGCGCGAGTCGACCACGAACAGCACCACGTCGGCTTCTTCCAGCGCGGCCCGGGTCTGGGCCAGCGCCTGGGCGTCGATATCCTCGTCGTCCTGGCCGATACCGCCGGTATCCACCACGATGTAACGCTGGCCGTCATAGGTCGCGAAACCGTAGTGGCGATCGCGGGTCACGCCCGGCTGGTCGGCCACCAGCGCATCGCGGGTCCGCGTAAGCCGGTTGAACAGCGTGGACTTGCCGACGTTGGGGCGGCCCACCAACGCGAGCACCGGCAGCACCGTGGGCGCCGGTGTATCGCTGACGTCTTCGAAGTCGGGTTCGTCGGTAGTAATGGCTAGCGCTCGTCGCGGGCGGTGAAGCGTAGTGCAGCGACTTCACCATAGGCGCCGACCACGATCACGCGATCCCCCACCACCAGCGGCTGCGAGCGGATCGGTTCCTTGAACGGGCGCCCGCGTGCGATCACGCGGCCGTCGTCGGCCGACAGCCAGTGTACGTAGCCGTCGTAGTCGCCGACCACCAGGTCACCGGCCAGAAGCGCGGGCCCGGAGAGCTTGCGATATTCGAGGCCGTCCTGCTGCCAGCGTTCGTTGCCGGTCAGACGATTGACCGCCCAGACCACGCTGTCACGATCGACGGCGTAGATGTTGCCTTCGTCTAGCGCCAGCGCCTTTTCCGAGGCCAGCTCGTGACGCCAGCGTACGCGCCCCGACGTGGTGGCCAGCGAAGCCAGCTGCCCGCCCGCGCTCACGGCATAGAGTTCGTTGTTGACCACCAGCGGGTCGGCGTCGATATCGACGATACGCTCCAGCTCCGAGCGACCGCTCGGAAAGGCAATGGTCTGCGACCAGCGTTCTTCGCCGGTGGCGACGTCCAGCGCCAGTACGTTGCCGTTGTCCAGGCCGGCATAGACCGTGTCGCCGACGATGACCGGCGACGAGGTACCGCGCAGGGTCAGCGTCGGCACGTTGCGCTCGATGCTCCAGCGGCGCTTGCCGTCGGCCATGTCGAGTGCCACGAGCCGGCCGTCGAGCGTACGCGCGACCGCGGTGTCATCGGTGGCCGCCGGCGCGGAAATGATTTCGCTCGACAGCGCCGCGGTCCATTCGCGTTCGCCGGTCTCGGCCGACAGCGCCACGACCTGGCCGTCGCGCGTGCCGAGCAACAGCCGGCCACCGGCCAGCGACGGCCCGGAGATCAGCCGGTCGCCGGTGCGTGAACGCCAGATCTTGCGGCCGGTGGCCAGATCGAGCGCCATGACGTAGCCGTCCTTGTTACCGACATACAGGCGTTCGCCTTTGACTACCGGCTCGAAGCCGCTTACGTAGTCGCCGGCGCCTTCGCCCGCGTCGGTCTTCCAGACCGTCTGCATGCGATAGGCCGGCGACTCGAGCGTGGCCAGCGGCGTCGGCTCGGCCACGTTCGCACCGCCGCCACAGGCGGTCAGCACTGCGCTGCTCACGGCCAATACGACGGCCGCACCGGTGGTCTTGAGGAACGTATTGTTTCGATGATTCATGATGAAGCGCTGTTCGAGTCGGTCGGCGCGTCGGCGGCATCGGCCGGCGCGTTGTCGGCAATCTTGGTTTCGAGCGCCCGGGTGGCGATATCCGGCGGCAGGCTTTCCAGGGCGATCTGATACGCCTTGTAGGCGCCTTCACGATCGCCCTGGGCGGCCAGAATATCGCCCCGCGTTTCGGCATAGAGCGCATCGAAGGCCGCCGGGTGCTCGCTATCGAGCAGGCTCAATGCCTCGTCCGGCTTGTCCTGGGTCCACAACAGACGGGCCGCGCGAACGCGGGCGATATGCGCCACGCCCTCGTTGGCGGCGTTTTCGCTCACCCAGACCAGCTGCTCGCGGGCCTTGTCGTAGTCCTGCTGTTGTACGTACTGGCTGGCCAGCCGCATGGCGGCATCTGCGGCATAGGGCGTGTCCGCATAGTCGTTTTTCAGGCGCTCGACGGTTTCCAGGGCCTTGTCGTCGACGCTGTCACCGGCCAGGGCCGGTTCGATCTGCTGGTAGATATCGGCAGCCTTGACGGCCTGGCGATCCTGGTACCACTGCCAGCCCTGCCAGCCGATGATCACCACCAGCCCGAGCACGACCCCGATGACCAGCGCCGAACCGTTGCCTGCCCAGAATCTCTTCAGGCGGCTCATCTCGTCGTTATCGAATTCGGCCATGCGTTGCGCTTTGCTTTGTTATTGATTGGAAAACACGAAGATACAGACTGCGAATCGGCGGCGTCGTTCCCGACTAGCCGGCCAGTAGCGTGGCGATACGTTCGGCTGCGGCGTCGATGGCCACGCGTTCCTGTTCGCGCGCATCGGTCAGCGGCTTGATCTGGATCTCGTCGGCCGCGGCCTCGTCGTCGCCGAATATCAGCGCCAGCTGCGCGCCGCTCTTGTCGGCCCGCTTGAACTGCGACTTCATGCTGCCGCCGCCGGCGTGCACCCGCAGGCGCAGCTCGGGCAGCGCGTCACGCAGCGCCTCGGCCAGCGCCGGCACGCGTGCAGATGTGCTATCGCCGGTATGGATGAGATAGACCTGCGGCTTGAGGTCGTCCAGGGGCACGTTCTGATCGAGCATGAGCGCAATCAGGCGCTCCACACCGAGGGCAAAGCCCATCGCCGGCGTCGCGCTGCCGCCCAGCTGTTCGACCAGACCGTCGAAGCGCCCACCGGAGCAGACCGCGTCCTGGGCCCCGAGATCGGCGGTGATCCACTCAAACACCGTACGCGTGTAATAGTCCAGGCCGCGTACGAGGCGGGGGTTGATCGTGTAGTCGATACCCAGCGCTTCCAGCCCCTGGCACAGCCCCTCGAAGTGGGCACTCGACTCGGCGCCGAGATATTCGCGCAGCGTGGGTGCTTCGGCCACAAGATCGGCCATGGCCGGGTTCTTGGTATCGAGAATACGCAGCGGATTGCGATCCAGGCGGCGCTTGCTGTCTTCGTCGAGCCGCTCGTGATGCGCGCTGAAGTAGGCATGCAGCGCGTCGCGATAATCGGCGCGTTCTTCGGGGGTGCCTAGGGTGTTGATCTGCAGGCGCATGCCGGTGACGCCGAGCGCGGCGAACAGGCGTGCGGCCATGGCGATCTGTTCGATATCCACATCCGGCCCGATCTGGCCGAAGGCCTCGACACCGAACTGATGGAACTGGCGATAGCGGCCCTTCTGCGGTCGCTCGTAGCGAAACATCGGGCCGGTATACCAAAGACGCTGGGTGGCGTTGTGCAACAGGCCGTGCTCGATACCGGCACGCACCGCGCCGGCCGTACCCTCGGGGCGCAGCGACAACGATTCGCCACCGCGATCCTCGAAGGTGTACATCTCTTTTTCGACGATGTCGGTCACTTCGCCCACCGCCCGCTTGAACAGGCCCGTGCGCTCCATGATCGGCAGCCGGATCTGTTCGTAGCCGTAGCCGGCGAACACGCGCGCGGCCACGCGTTCGAGGGTGGCCCAGGCGGCGTTGTCGGCCGGGAGGATGTCGTTCATCCCGCGGATGGACTGAATACGCTGGCTCATGGATCGAACGAACTTCTTTAGCTGTCGCGGGCTTCGACGGTCAGTCGGGCGGTGCTGTTGCTGGTGGTCTGCGACTTGATATCGACGTCTTCGCCGCCGATCGTCATGGATACCCCCGGCGCATAGCCGAGCGTGATCCGATACGGCGCTTCGCCATCGAACTCGCGGCTGTCGCCGGCATCGTAAATGCCGGTGAGCAGACGCGACCCGCTGGCATCCCGGATATCCACCCAGGAGCGGTCGGTAAAGGTCACCACCAGATGATTGGCAGCCACCTGCGGCTGCGGCGGCGGGGCCTGATCGCGCTCACGGCGCTCGGCTTCGCGGTCGATGCCGAGCGTGTCGTTGACGTTGCGCCCGCCCATGCGCTGACCGGTGCTGGCACCCGCAGACCCGGCGGACGCATCGCTGCCGGAGCGCATGCCGTTGCCGGAGGCGCCGGTACCCGGCGATACGCGCAGACTGGTGCCGGAATCACGCGAGCTGCGGGGCATGCCGCCGCCGGTCGCACTGCTGTTACCGCTGCCCACCGTCGGGCGTTGCGTGCTTTCGGAAATACCGGCGGTGCCGGTGCCGCTGGCGGCGCCGTTTTCGTCGGGCAGATCGGCGTCGGGCATGAAGATAAACACCGCGCCTACCACGGCGAGCAGCACCACCACGCCGATCGCGCCGAAGGCGCGCCAGTTGGGCGGCGTGACGTCCTGCGGCACCACTTCCACCGCGGCCGGCTGTGCCGTGGCCGACGAGGTTTTCTTGCCGCCCCAGGCGGCATAGGCCGCCATCATGCGCTCGGTGTCGATATCCAGCACCTTGGCGCACTGACGATAGTAGCCGCCGGCGAAGATGGGCTGCGAGAGCTCATCGAACTGGTTGTTTTCCAGCGCATGGACGGCTTTTTCGGACAGCTTGGTTTCCGCGCAGAGGTCCTCTACGGACCAGTCGTGGGCAAGCCGTCCTTCGCGCAGAATCTCGCCCGGCGATTGCATGTCCGAACGGCTACGGCCGGCGCGCTCGCCTGCCTGTTCTTCGGAAGACTGTGTCGGTTCGTTCATCAGCGCGATTGCTCCAGTTGGCGCAGCGACAACGTCGCACTTGGTTCGCGGGCATTATGGCGCTCGATATAGGCTGCGGCCGCATCGCGATCGCCGAGCGCGAGTTCTATGCGCGCGGCCAGCAGCAGCTGATCGGCGTCGAGCTGGGCGACGCTGTCGGCGCGCTCGTTGAAGGCCCGGGCACGCAGGAAATCGCCCTGCTCGAACTGCAGCCGGGCCATGCCCGTAAGTGCCGTGAGCTGCTCTGAATCCATGGCGAGCGCCTGGCGATAATACTGCTCGGCGCTCTTCGCCTGCCCCGCTCGGTGCAGGCACAGCCCGGCGTTGGCCATGGCATCCGCACGCCCCGGATAGCGCTCGTCGTTTGCCGAGCGTTCGAAATAGCGAACGGCGCGATCGACGTCGCCCTGCTTGCACAGGAACGCCGCATAGCTGTTGTAGATCGCCGCATTCGGCTGCAGGCCGAGCGTTTTTTCGTAGTAGCGTTTCGCGTCCTCGTCCTCGCCAAGGCGCTCGCTGACGATGGCCATGCCCCAGTTCGCGGTCGTATTGCTGCTGTCGTAATCCAGGGCGCGCTTGAAACGCGACAGGGCATTCTCGTTGTCCTGCTTGCGCAGGAAATCGGCGCCGAGGCTGGCATTGGCTTCTGCCGCACGCTGGTTGTCGACGGCGTTTTTGCCACCGGCACAGCCGGCCAACGCTACGAGCACGGACAGCAGCGCGATAACCGCCCCCGAACGCAGCCTGCTCATACCGGTGTGGCCCGTTTGCTCTCGACCCGTATCGGCACGTCGCGAAAATGGCGCTTCTGCTTGCTGCGTACGCGCCCGACCAGCTGGCCGCAGGCCGCGTCGATATCGTCGCCGCGGGTGCGCCGCACCGTCGTACGCAGCCCCTTGTTGTGCAGGATGTCCTGAAACTGGCGAATACGGGCTTCGTCGGGCCGGCTGTAGCCGCTGCCTTCAAACGCGTTGAACGGGATGAGGTTGATCTTGGCCGGCCGATCGGCCAGCAGTTTGACCAGCCCGCGCGCCTGCTCGGGGTTGTCGTTCACGCCGTTGAGCAGCACATATTCGTAGACGACGTGGGCACGACGCTGCTTGCCTTCGACATAGCGATCGCAGGCGCCCATCAGCTCGGCCAGCGGATACTTGCGATTGATCGGCACGAGCTCGTCGCGCAGCGCGTCGGTGGGCGCATGCAGCGACACGGCCAGGGCAACATCGACTTCTTCTCGCAGGCGATCCATAAACGGCACCATACCCGAAGTCGACACCGTAACCCGCCGTTTCGACAGGCCAAAGCCGTAGTCGTCGAGCAGGATTCGAATCGCCGGCACCACCGCTCGGTAGTTGGCCAGCGGCTCGCCCATGCCCATGAACACGATGTTCGACAGTGCCCGCTCGCCGTGCACCATGCCCTGGGCACGCAGGTCATGCTCGGCCATCCACACCTGACCGACGATTTCAGCCGTAGTCAGGTTGCGGTTGAGCCCCTGCTTGCCGGTGGCACAGAACGAACAATCCAGCGCGCAGCCGATCTGCGACGAAATACACAGCGTCGCGCGATCGGCTTCGGGGATATAGACCGCCTCGATGGCATTGTCCGGATCCAGATCCTCGGTGACCGCGAGCAGCCATTTGCGGGTGCCATCGCTGGCTTTCTGCTCGCGGATCTTGGCCGGCGGCCGAATCTCGGCGATGTCGGGCAGACGCTCACGCAGCGCCTTGGACAGATCCGTCATCGCCGAAAAGTCGGTCACGCCGCGGGCATAGATCCACTGCATGACCTGCTTGGCCCGAAACGCGGATTCGCCATGTTCACGAAAAAAGGCCGACATGGCCTCGCGATCCAGACCGAACAGGTTCACGCGCGCGGTTTTGGCCGGCGTTGTGGCAGTGTCGGTGGTGTCGCTGACGATCGTACTCATGAGCGAATAGCGCGGTTGCGAACTAGCGCGGGCAGAGGCCGTCCTGCCCGAAGAAGAAAGCGATTTCCTGTTCCGCGGTTTCCGGCGCGTCCGAGCCGTGTACGGCGTTGGCATCGATGGACTCGGCGAAATCGCCGCGGATGGTGCCGGCTTCGGCTTCCTTGGGGTTGGTCGCGCCCATCAGGTCGCGGTTCTTGGCGATGGCGTTCTCGCCTTCAAGCGCCTGCACCATGACCGGACCGGAGATCATGAACGACACCAGGTCGTTGAAGAAACCACGCTCGGAGTGCACGGCATAGAATTTTTCTGCGTCCTCGCGGGACAGCTGCACCATACGCGCGCCGATAATCCGCAGGTCGGCCTTCTCGAACCGGCTGAGAATCTCGCCGATTACGTTCTTGGCGACGGCATCGGGCTTGATGATGGACAGGGTGCGCTCAACGGCCATGGGTTCTCCCTAATGGAACTACAAAATCGATTAAAAACGTCGCGCCAGCAGCGCGCTGGTGCGAAAGCTAACCTCCCATTGTAGCGTTTGGAAGCGCGGCTTGTCAGGCGGGCCGCGTTCGAGGCGCTATACGGTGAACGACTCGCCGCAACCGCAGGCGTTCTTGGCGTGGGGGTTTTCGAATCGAAACATGCGGTTAAGCCCTTCCGACCGAAAATCCAGCGTGGTGCCCTTGAGTACCGGCAGATGCTTGCGATTGACCACCACTTTGGCACCGTAGCCTTCGAAGACGTCGTCCTCGGCGCCGATTTCGTCGGCGTAGTCCATGGTGTACATATAACCGCTGCAACCGGACTTGCGCACACCCACGCGCAGCCCGATACCGCTGCCGCGCTTGGACAGCTGGTTTTTGATGCGCTCGGCCGCGGCCGGCGTCAGCGTGATCTCTTCGGGTTCGACTAGCGTTTCACTCATGAGCTCATCATCCCAGATAAACCAAGCATTGTTCTAGGGGCCCCAGTCCGCCAGCGCTGCGCTGAGTGCGTCGAGCACCAACAGCGCGGCATAGCGTTCGGCGGGCGCCAGGCACAGGGCCTTGTCAAAATCCTTGCTATTAAGACTTCGTGCGGTCTCGATCGTTCGGCCCTGCAACCATTCGCAGGCCCAGTCCGCGCAGGCAATCGCCACCGGCGGGCCGAACACCGCGAACGCTGCCTGCGCGATATATTCCGAGCCGGCCTCGCCCTGCGCTGCCAGACAGAGCTGGCAATGCGCGTCGGCTGCCGGCGTATCGGCATGCCCGGAACCTTGCCATTGCATGATGACACAATCCGCCAACGCGTGCTGCGGCCTCAAAAATCGTGCCTGCCAGAGCGGCACTGCCGGCTGCCTCATGCCGCGTCCGCAATACGCCGCAGACGCATCACCTCGTCGATGAATCGATTCGCGGCGGCCTCGACCTGTGCCAGCGTGGTCGATACGCCCAGCGTAAAACGAATACTTGCCCCGGCCTGACGCGGCGTACGCCCCATGGCGCGCAGCACGTACGACGACTGACCCTTGGCCGCGCTGCAGGCGGCCCCGGACGATACCGCCAGCGCGGGCGTACCGGCAGTCAGCCCCATGAGCAGCGCATCGCCGTGCACGCCGGCAACGCTGACGTTGAGAAACGCCGCAGCCGTATGGGCCGGCGCGCCGTTTCTTACAACGCCATCAATTCCGGCAAGCGCGTCGGCCAGATGTTCGCGCAGTACCGCGAGGCGCTTTTGTTCGCTATCGCGTATCGCTGCGACATGAGCCGCTGCCGCACCGAACCCGGCAATCTGATGCGTCGCCAAGGTGCCGGAACGCAGCCCGCGCTGCTGGCCGCCGCCGTGCAGCTGGGCCGCCAGGCCGGTGCGGGGGCGCACATACAGCGCCCCGATGCCCTTGGGCCCGCCGATCTTGTGCGCCGAAAGCGACAGCAGGGCGATATTCATGGCCTGCACGTCGATGACCAGCCGCCCCAGGCTCTGGGCCGCATCCACATGCAGGGCCACGCCGTGTGCGTTGCAGCGCTCGCCCACGGCGGCAATATCCTGAATCACCCCGGTTTCGTTGTTCACGTGCATGATGGAAACCAGCGTCGCGCCGTCTGCGAGCGCTGCCTCGAGCGCCTCGAGATCGATACGCCCATCCGCCTGAACCGCCAGCCGCGTCACCCGCGTGCCGTGTTTCTCCAGCCAGGCGAGCGTATCGAGAGTGGCACTGTGCTCGGTGACCACGCTCACAATATGGGTGTCGGCACCGCCAAACGCGGCCGTGCCCTTGAGCGCGAGGTTGATCGACTCCGTGGCGCCCGAGGTCCAGACCAGATCCTTTGCCTGCGCATTGATCAGCCGGGCCAGGTCTTCGGCCGCGGCATCGATCAGCCGCGCGGCGTCGCGACCGGGCCCGTGCGGTGATGCCGGGTTCGCATCCGTGGCCACCAGCGCCTGCTGCATGATTTCGATCACGCCCGGCGACAACGGCGCGGTAGCGGCATGATCGAGATAGATCGTCGAATCTGCCGTAGTCATCCCATCACGGAGGCGCTGATACGCCCCGGCATGGCACCGCCGCCGTCTGCCAGGCGACCCAGAGCGAGCAGAAACTGCTGAATTTCCGCCAGCGTGTTCTGCGGACCGAGGCTGACCCGAATGGCGCCCTGGGCCACATCCGGGGCGATACCCATGGCAAGCAGTACCGGGCTGGGCTCGCCCGTGCCGGCCGCGCAGGCCGAGCCCGAGGACACCGCGATATCCTCGCGGTCGAGCAGCATGAGCAGGCCTTCGCCGTCGTAGCCGGCCACCGCGAACTGGCAGGTGTTCGCCAGCCGTTCGGCTTGCGCCGAAAACCGGGTAATGCCGGGCATGGCATCGAGCCCGATTTCCAGCTGCTCGCGCAGATCGCGCATATGCGCGATTTCCGATGTGCGCTGGTTCATCAGGCGCGCGGCCGCCGCGCCGAAGCCCACGATGCCCGCCACGTTATAGCTGCCCGAACGCAGGCCCTGCTCGTGACCGCCGCCATGCACCAGCGGCGCCATGTCCATATGCTTGTCCACGATCAATGCGCCCACGCCCTTGGGGCCCTGGATCTTGTGCGACGACAGGCTCGCGCAGTGCGCGCCGCTGGCCGCAAAATCGAACTCCAGCTTGCCCATCGCCTGTACGGCATCGGTATGCAGCCAGGCACCGGCCGCGCGTACCAGGCGCGCGATCGCAGGCATGCCCTGCAGCACGCCGGTTTCGTTATTGGCGACCATGATCGACACCAGCGCGACATCGCCCTCGTCGAGCTGGCGCTGAAGGTCGGCGAGGTCGACCCGGCCCTGGCCGTCGACCGCGACCCGATCGATACGCCAGCCGTCGCGCTCCAGCGCCCCCGCGGCGTCGGTGATGGCCGGATGTTCGATCGGCGAAATCAGCATCCGCCCCGGCGCACGCATGGCGGCAACGCCCTTGAGCGCCATGTTGTCGGCTTCGGTGCCGCCGGCCGTGAAGATGACCTGAGACGGATGCGCGTTGACGCAGTCGGCGACCTGGCCCCGGGCAGCATCGACGGCGGCACGGGCTTCACGCCCGGCACGGTGCAACGACGAGGCATTGCCGTGGCGTTCGGTCAACCACGGGCGCATCGCCTCGAAGACCTCCGGATGTAGCGGTGTGGTCGCGTTGTGATCGAAATAAATCGTCATGACGGCTCGCGGCCTCTGCCGCGCTTTGGTCGGAAAACGCCCGTCGCGCTCAGGCCTTGTCGGTCTGGCGCTCGGCCAGCTGCTCGGACAGCCGTTTGGTCAGCGATTCCAGTTCGTCCTGGCGGCGCTCGAGCGAATCGATATGATCAAGCATCGCATCGATGCCGGTGGCGACCGGGTCTGGCATGTCCTGGGATACGCCATAGGTGGAAAAACCGATTCGATCGGCGGTTTCACGGCGCCGGTCGGCCGGCGTGGCGTTCTTGCACTTGACCAGCTTGGCCGGCACGCCGACCGCGGTGCAGCCGGGCGGGACTTCCTTGACCACCACTGCGTTGGAGCCGATGCGAGCGCCGGTGCCCACCGTGAACGGGCCCAGCACTTTCGCGCCGGCGCCGACCACGACATCGTTTTCCAGCGTGGGGTGGCGCTTGCCGGGGTTCCAGCTCGTGCCACCCAGGGTCACGCCCTGATAGAGGGTGACGTCGTCGCCGATGATGGTGGTTTCGCCGATGACCACACCAAAGCCGTGGTCGATGAAAAAACGCCGGCCAATGGTCACGCCCGGATGAATCTCGATCCCGGTCAGCCAGCGCGAGATATGCGATACGAAACGGCCCAGCCAGGTCAGCCGATGCGTCCAGCACCAGTGCGCCAGCCGGTGCCACCACAGCGCATGCAGGCCCGGATAGGAAAAGATCACCTCCCACACGCTACGCGCGGCCGGGTCGCGCTCGAAGATGGTGTGGATGTCCTCACGCATGCGCGAGATCATGAGATGCTCCGCGCCTGGAGGCGCCCGTCGTTATTTCGATGTGGATGCATGCCGATATCCTCGTGCCGGTCGAGCATTATTCCTGCGATATGCACTATTTCGGGTTTATACGCTAGGGATCAAGTGCCGAGTCGTCGCGCGTGTCATCGTCATTGCCAATCGCACCGCGCAGCGGGCGTCGGCGCGGGTCCAGCGAGCGTAGCGCGCCACGCAGGATATTCACCTCGATACGATCCGGCGCCGCTCGATTGAACAGTCGGCGCAGTCGCCGCATGAGATGGCCGGGATTGGCCGTATCCAGAAAGCCGCTGGCGCCGAGCACGTCCTGCCAGTGGCCGAAAAGCCCTTCCATATCGGCGGTGGTCACCGGCTCGTGCGCCGGCTCGGCTTCGGGCGCGTCGCCGGCGGCCATGCGCAGTTCGTAGGCCACGACCTGCACCGCCGCCGCGAGATTGAGCGAGCGATACTCGGGATTGGTCGGCACCTGCAGATGCAGCTGGCACAGATCCAGCTCGGCGTTTTCCAGCCCGCTGCGCTCGCGTCCGAACACCAGCGCCACATTTTGATCCTGGGCGAGCTCTATCGCGCGCACCGCGGCAGTGCGGGCATCCACCAGCGGCCAATGCATATGCCGCCGACGCGCGCTCGCGCCAATGGCCAGCGTACAGTCGCCGATGGCCTCTTCGAGCGTGTCGTACACCTTCGCGGCTTCGAGCACGTCATCCGCGCCCGAGGCGCGTGCCAACGCTTCCGGGTCCGGATAACGCTCGGGCGCGACCAACGCAAGGTCGTGCAGCCCCATGACTTTCATCGCCCTCGCCGCGGCCCCGATATTGCCCGGATGCTGGGCGCCGACCAGCACGATACGCAGACGGGCCAGACGGGATTCGTCGAAAACGGGGGATTGTTGGTCAGCCACCGGCACGCTCATGGTCGGCTCTCGTATCAATACGGCGTGCAGATGGTACGCTACCCGGCTTTTCATGGCTCGCCCGGCCCGATCGCGCCGGGTTCGACAAGGACTGTCCGATGCAACCGTTGACCAATGTCGCCGTTACCGCCGCCCGCCGGGCCGGCGGCGTGATTCTGGAATACTACCGGCGCGGCGATACCGGCGAAGTCACGGCCAAGAGCGGTCGCAACGACTTCGTCACCGAGGCCGACCAGCGCGCCGAGAATACGATTATCGATACCATCAGCCGGGCCTACCCCGACCATGCCTTCATGGCCGAGGAATCCGGCGAAACCGGCGGCGAGTCCGATACCGTCTGGATCATCGACCCGATCGATGGCACCGCCAACTTCATGGCCGGCATCCCGCACTTCTGTGTCTCGATCGCCTGCCAGATCAACGGCGTCACCGAACACGCGGTGATCTACGACCCGGTCAAGGACGAGCTGTTCACCGCCGATCGCGGCGCCGGTGCCAGCCTGGACGGCAAGCGTATTCGCGTGACCCGTACCACGCGCCTGCGTCAGGCCCTGCTCGCCACCGGCTTTGCCTATCGCAAGAAGCAGGACATCGCCACCCACATGCCGGTATTCAACCGCCTGCTGTCGTCCAGCGCGGATATCCGTCGTGCCGGTTCGGCCGCGCTCGATCTGGCCTATGTCGCGGCCGGGCGTCTGGACGGCTTCTGGGAAATGGGCCTGTCGCCCTGGGATATGGCCGCCGGCCTGCTTCTGGTACGCGGCGCGGGTGGTATCGCCGGCGATATCAAGGATCAGGACCCGCTGAAAACCGGCAACGTGATCGCCGCCAACCCCAAGCTCTATCCGCAGCTCATCGAAAAGATCGAACGCACCCCGCAGGGCGGCAGCTAGGGCCTGTTGAAACAAGCGGCAACGCAGGAGTTGATGTCCGCGTTGCTCGGCCCTGGCTCGAAAGCCGCGATAGGCGCATGATCGAACGCCGTTAAGAACACAGGGTCGATCCATGCGTTTCGGCTTTCTCATCTTCGGCGGCGTAGAAGAGCTGGACCTGCTCGGGCCGTGGGAACCCGTCGGCGTGTGCAGTGAGTACTTCGACGGGCCGGACGAGCGGATGCTTGTGTGGCCGCGCAACGCGGCCCCGTGCGTTGCGCCACGGCCCTGGCCCTCGCAGCCGTATTGAGCCGCCGCGCGCTACCTACGCGCTAGAATCCCGAGCCAGGCTCCATGCGTTCTCGGCACGCGCCGTCGTTCCAAGACCATTCTTCCGACGTGATCGCATAGCGTTCGTGGTCGCGCCACTCGCCGTTAATCTTCAGGTAGCGCGGCGAATAGCCTTCCAATCGAAAACCCAGTGACTGCACCAGGCCGATAGAGCGTTCGTTGGCGGGTTGGATATTGGCCTCCAGTCGATGCAGCGCGTGAACGCCAAAGCTGCGCGACACCACGGCGGTCAAGGCTTTTTTCATGAGCCCCTTGCCTGCGTTCGGGCTGAATGCGTAGTACCCAAGGTAAGCGGATTGCAAGGCACCGCGCACGATTTCGTTCAGGTTGATACAGCCCACCAGCATGCCGTTGGTGGCCATCGCCAGATAACTGCGATGCGTATCGCCTGCGTAGCGCGCCAGGTACTGCGCGTATTTCTCTGGCGTGTCCGGCGGCGACACCCAGCGTTTCAGTTCGGGTTGGCTGCGCCGGACAGCGGCCAGGAACGCCGACTGGTGTTCTTCGCCGGGTGGAAAGACTTCGATATCCATTATCTTCACGATCAGCTACACGCGCATCTGTGGCGTGTTTCGATGGGGCTGGCCGCGGTTTAGGCCAACTCGTGGCGCAATGTACATCGGGCGTAGGGCTCGAAATCTAACGGTTCGGGCCACGAGTCGCGCGGCACTCACGACTTCATCGAAGCTTTGGGTCCGCGCTGCTGTGCGACCCACTTTCGTTTGCCTGGCTAAACGAACGTAGGCAAAGGGAAAGACACCCGGGTCAGCGCGTCGGCGCAATGCGCCGGAAACCCTTCGGCCCTGCGCTTCTCGTTCGCTCCACACGGGGTTGAATACAGGACGTGACCGTAGGGCCGAGTCGAGGCGGCTACCAACCGAAATCAGGGCACGTGGCTGCGTTCTTGTCGGCTTACGCTCCGCTAAGCCAACCTACAAAAAACCGTGCCCTTCAGCGAGCGCCAGCGACGCTTGTCTGTATTCGGGTCCCTTGGGCGTAGCGCCGAGCATCGCAGCCGGCAAGCGGCAAAAGACGGCCGGATGTTTGAGCGCAGCGAGTTTCCGGCCGTCCCGCTTGCTGGCTGCGATGGGAGGGCATCGGCGCGCAGCGCCGGCGCAAGACAGGGTGTCTTTTGCTTTGGTTACTTACCTGGACAAGCAAATGAAAGTGACTCGCGCAGCAGCGCGAAACCCCAAGCCGAAATTAACCCGCGCAGTTGATTCAGAACTAGCGGGCCTGTAACCGACGACTAACGCGTGACCCGAGACGCCTTCTCGGCATCCTCTTCCTTGGGCGGGAACAGGTCCTGGCTGGTGATCTTCAGCCGCAGGGCAAGCGCACTGGCAACGAAGATCGACGAGTAGGTACCGATGAAGATACCGATCAGCAGCGCGGTGGCGAAGCCGTGGATGACCTCGCCGCCGAGGAAGAACAGCGCGAGCAGGGTCAGAATGGTCGTGCCCGAGGTCATCAAGGTGCGCGACAGGGTCTGGTTGATGGAGGCGTTGACCACCTCGGTGGGCGTGGCCTTGCGCATGCGCCGGAAATTCTCGCGAATACGGTCGAACACCACGATGGTGTCGTTGAGCGAATAGCCGATCACCGCCAACAGTGCGGCCAGCACGGTCAGATCGAAATCCAGATGGAACAGCGAGAACACGCCCAGCGTGATGAGCACGTCATGCACCAGGGCGGCGACCGCGCCGGCGGCGAGCTTCCAGTGGAAACGCACGATGACGTAGATGAGAATCGCGATCACGGTATAGAGCAGCGCCAGCCCGCCCTTGTTGATCAGCTCGTCACCGACCTGGGGACCGACGAATTCCACGCGGCGCAGTTCCGCTGCGCTGTTGTCGGCATGCAGCGAATCCATGACGTGGGTGCTCACTTCCGAGCTGTCGGCGCCCTCTTCGCTGGCCAGCCGGATCATTACCGCGTCCGATGCGCCAAAGTGCTGCACCGTGGCACCGGGGTAGCCGCCTTCATCAAGCGCACCCCGCACCTCGTCGAGGGCGACCGCGTCCGGATAGCCGACTTCGATGACCACGCCGCCGGTGAAATCGACGCCGAACGACAGCTTTTCCATCGAGAACGATACGAACGACACCAGAATCAGCAACGCCGAAAAGATGATGGCGTACTTGCCGTAGCTGATGAAGTCGATCGATGTGTTGGATTTGATCAGGCGCATTCGAGACTCGACATGGGGCAAAAACGCAGACGGAAAGTCCGCATGCTAGATCGACAATTTCTGTAGACGGCGTTTGCGACCGTAGACGAGATTGGCGATCGCACGGGTACCGACGATGGCCGTGAACATCGACGTGATGATGCCCAGCGACAGGGTTACGGCAAAGCCCTTGATCGGCCCGGTGCCGAAACCGAACAGCACGACCGCCGCGATCAGCGTGGTGACGTTGGCGTCGGCAATCGAAGAAAACGCCTTGTCGTAGCCGGATTTGATCGCCGACTGGGGCGTGTTGCCGGCATCGAGCTCTTCACGTATTCGCTCGAAGATCAGTACGTTGGCGTCGACCGCCATACCCACGGTGAGCACGATGCCGGCAATGCCCGGCAGCGTGAGGGTGGCCTGCAGCAGCGACAGCAGCGCCACGATGAGCACGAGATTCATCATCAGCGCGGCGTTGGCGAACAGGCCGAAGCCGCGGTAGTAAACGGTCATGAACACGATCACAAGCAGAAAGCCCACGATCACGGCTAGACGCCCCTGGGCGATGTTGTCCGCACCCAGGCTCGGACCGATGGTGCGTTCTTCGACGATGTTCACGGGCGCGGCCAGCGCGCCGGCGCGTAGCAGCAGGGCCAGGTCGTGGGCTTCGCCACGTTCCAGGCCGGTGGTCTGGAAACGCTTGCCGAAAGCGCTGCGAATATTCGCCACGCTGATGACTTCCTCGACCTTCTTGCGTTCGCGGATCTCCTCGCCGTTCTCGTAGCGCGTGTCGATCCGGTTTTCGATGAACAACACCGCCATCGGGTCGCCAACATGGGCGGAGGTGGTATCGAACATCTTGCTGGCGGCCTGGCCGTCGAGGGTGACGAACACGGCCGGGCTACCCGACTGCTGATCGAATCCCGAGGAGGCATCCACGAGCTGATCGCCCGAGGCGATCACGTCCTGCTCGAGCAGAATCGGGCGGCCGTCGCGGGTGTGATAAAGCTCGGTGCCGGCGGGTATGTTGCCGGTGCGTTCTGCCGCCTGGGCGTCCTGGCCCTGGGCGACGAGACGGTATTCCAGGGTCGCGGTCTTGCCGAGCAGGCGCTTAGCTTCGGCGGTGTCCTGTACGCCCGGCAGTTCGACGACGATACGCGACTCGCCCTGGCGCTGGACCAGCGGTTCGGCCACGCCCAGCTCGTTAACGCGATTACGCAGGGTGGTGAGGTTCTGCTGCAGCGCGAAGTCGGCGATGCGTTTCTGTTCGGTTTCGGTCAGGGTGGCGACGAGCGTGTTGTCGGCGTCCGGCGCCTCGTTGAAGCGCAGCACGTCGAACTCGCTGGCGAGCGCATCGGAGGCTTCATCCATGACCTGGGCATTGGGGAACTGCAGCCGTACCGAGTCGCCCTCGCGCGATGCGCGGCTGTAGCGAATGGATTCGTCGCGCAGAAAACGCGGAATGTCGCGCGCATAGCGGTCGTAGGTCTCGTTGAAGACCGTTTCCATATCCACTTCAAGCAGGAAATGCACGCCACCGCGCAGGTCCAGGCCCAGCGCCATCGGCTCGGCGCCGACGGCACGCAGCCAGTCGGGCGTGCTCGGTGCCAGGTTCAGGGCCACCGTGTAATCGTTGCCCAGCTGACGCTTGAGCACGCCGGCGGCCCGCAGCTGCGCTTCCGTACTCGGGTAGAGCGCGAGCAGGCGCCCGTCTTCGAGGGTAATGTCCTCGGGGGCCACGTCGGCATCGGTAAGCGTGCTGCGCACCCGCTGTACCAGGGCCGGGGTCGCGGCCTCACCCTCGGCGTTGGACACCTGAACCGCCGGCTGCTCGCCGTAGAGGTTGGGCAACGCATACAGCACGCCTGCCGCGAGCACGAGCAGCAGCAGGAGATATTTCCATAATGGGTAGCGATTCATAGGGCCCCGATCAACGGTCTACAGCGGGCGACGGCCGCACTGGGCGGGCAGGCGTGTCGATACCGCCGCGAAAATACGCTTACAGCGAGTCCAGCGTGCCTTTGGGTACAACACTGGCCACGGCGTTTTTCTGGATGCGAATCTCCACGCCTTCCGACACTTCCACCACGATGAAGTTTTCACCGACCTGGCGGATCTTGCCGGCCACGCCACCCGAGGTGACGACCTCGACGCCCTTGTCCAGGCTTTCGAGCAGCTTCTTGTGTTCTTTCTGGCGCTTCATCTGCGGGCGGATGATCATGAAATACATGAACACGAAGAAAAGCCCGACCATGATCAGGGTGGGCATGATGCCGCCCGCCTGGCCGCCCGCCTGCGCATAGGCCGGCGAAATCAGAAAATCCATAATTTACCTCGATTGAAAACGGAGGTTGGCGCGTGCGCGCTCGACCGAGCGGCGTAGTATGCCACAGCAGTCGGGGCCTTCAGGACACGAGTTATACAAAGCCACGCCGGCCAGGGCGTGTCGTCATGAGATATGACGACACACCCTAGACCCCGTAACCGAAATAGGCCGCCTGCGCGGTCCCCGAACCCTCGGGTCCGGTAAAGAACTCGCGCATGAACGCTTCGTAGCGATCCGATTCGATCGCCGTGCGAATACGCTGCATAAGCGTCTGATAGTAATACAGGTTATGCCAGGTATTCAGGCGCGCGGCGAGAATTTCGCCACAGCGATAGAGGTGATGCAGATAGGCGCGGCTGTAGTTCTGACAGGTGGGGCAACCGCAGTTGGCGTCGAGCGGCCCGGTATCGTGCTTGTGTACGGCGTTCTTGATCTTGACCACCCCTTGCGAGGTAAACAGGTAGCCGTTGCGGGCGTTGCGGGTGGGCATCACGCAATCGAACATGTCGATCCCGAACGACACCGCGGCCACCAGATCCGAGGGCGTGCCCACGCCCATCAGATAACGCGGATAGTCCGCGGGCGTGACCGGCAGCACGCCTTCGAGCACGGCGGCCTTGTCGTCCCAGGCCTCGCCTACCGAGACACCGCCGATGGCATAGCCGTCGAAACCGATATCCACCAGCGCGGCCATCGACTCGGCGCGCAGATCCGCGAACACGCTGCCTTGATTGATGCCGAAAAGCAGGTTGGCGCTGTCGCCGTGGGCGGCCCGACAGCGCGCGGCCCAGCGCATGGACAGCTGCATCGAAGCCGCGGCATCCTGCTTGGGCACCGGGTAGTCCGTACACTCGTCCAGGCACATGACGATATCCGAGTTCAGCGCGTGCTGAACTTCGATCGAACGTTCCGGCGACAGATACTGGCGCGAGCCGTCCAGCGGCGAACGAAACGCGACACCGTCCTCGGTGAGTTTGCGCATTTCCGCCAGGCTCCACACCTGAAACCCACCCGAGTCGGTGAGGATCGGCTTGTCCCAGTGCATGAAGCCGTGCAGGCCGTCATGCTGCTCGATAATCTCGGTACCCGGGCGCAGCATTAAATGGTAGGTGTTGCCGAGCACGATTTGCGCGCCGAGGCTTTCGAGTTCCTCTGGCGTCATACCCTTCACCGTGCCGTAGGTGCCCACCGGCATGAAGGTGGGGGTGTCCACCACCCCGTGCGGCAGGGTGAGGCGCGCGCGACGCGCGGCGCCGGATTGGTTAAGCAGGTTTAGCATGGCCGCGCAGTTTAGACACGCCAACGCATGCCGTCGACGGCTGGGCCTACGGTAATCGTCAAATTGAGTCCGTACCCGCGCTGGCTCTACACTGGCGCCTTTCGTCGCGCGCTCAGGGATAAGATGTTCATCGTTCGTAACTCGGGCCGAAGCCGGTCGTCGTCCGGCCGGGTGGTCGCGACAGCGCTCATGGCCTGCCTGCTCTTCATCGCCCTGCCGGCCAATGCGGCATCCTATCTCGATTCGTTGCGGTCGCTGTCCAGCCAGGCCCAGGTCAGCGCCATGGTGATCCGCCTCGACGACATGGCGGTCATCGACGAGATCAACGCCGACCAGCGGCTCACGCCGGCGTCGGTCAGCAAGCTCTTCGCCGCGGCCGCGGGGCTCGAGCAGTTCGGCCCGGCCCATCGCTTCACGAGCCGCTTCAAGAGCAGCGGCAGCGTCTCCGGCAATACCCTCAACGGCAACCTGGTGTTCGTGGGCGGCGGCGATCCGGCGCTCGACAATGCCCGCCTGTGGCGGCTGATCAACGGCCTGCGGGAACGCGGGATTACCCGGGTCAACGGCGACCTGGTGGTCGACGACGGTCTGTTCGGCACCGTCCCGTGCCTGACCAAGGATCGCTGCGATGCCCAGCGCGTGGCCTCGCATGCCTACAGCGCGCCGCTGTCGTCGGCAGGGGTGAACTTTGCCACCGTGCAGACCAACGTCTATGCCGGCGAACGCGCCGGCGACCCGGCCCGGGTCGCGCTGTTGCCACGCGGTCTGACCGGCTACCGCATCGCCAATGATGTCAGCACCACTCTGCCCGGTACGCGTCCGAGCCTGAGTGTCTGGCGCAGCTACGACAACGGCATGTCCACCCTGCACCTACGCGGCTCGGTGCCGATGGGCACCGGCCCTTACAAGGTCCATCGCGCAGTCACCGGGCCCGCCGAGGATACCGCGCGCGTGCTCTCGGCCATGCTCGCCGACATGGGCATCACCGTGACCGGCAGCACGCGCGTACAGGGCAATGCCGGCAACGGCGAAACACTCGCACAGGTAGAAAGCGAAACGCTGGCCGAGCAGCTGATTCCGCTCATGGCCTATTCCAACAACTACATGGCGGATGTGCTCACGCTCGATCTCGCCGCCGACAGCGGCTACAACCGGCCGCTCACCCTGCCGCTGGCCTCCCAGTCGCTGGAAGCGCTCGCCGATCGCGCGCTGCGCGAAAGCTTCCCCATGCAGGCCAATGCCGGCAACGGTGCCCTTCTCGACAGCGGCAGCGGTCTGGCGGTGAGTAACAAGCTGTCGGCACGGGACCTGGTGGCCCTGCTGTCGTATATGTACCGGCAGCCGTCGTTGTTCCCGGCGTTCTACGGCAGTATCCCGGTGCCGCTTTCGGCGCCATCGCGCACGCTCAAGCAGGGCAACTTCGACTGGCTCACGCGTATCAACGCCAAGACGGGCACGCTCAGCGAACCGGTCACGGTGCGCGCGCTGGCCGGCTATTTCCGTCTGCAGAACGGCGGCTACGGCGCCTTCGCCTTCGTCATCAACGGCACCTCGGCTCGGCCGTCGCTGAGCTATCGCCAGACGGTAACCGCGTATCAAACCGATATGGAATCGATTCTCGCCGATTATTGAGCGCGTTCAGCACGGCCATGCATTGGTCACATGCCGCGACAGCGGTATACTGCGCGCCCATCACCTGCCCGGGTGGCGGAACTGGTAGACGCGCCGGACTCAAAATCCGGTTCTGGCAACAGAGTGCGAGTTCGATTCTCGCCCCGGGCACCATCGCTCCCGCGCGCACGCCTTCATGTGCGCCGCCCTGATCGGTCGATTTGCGCGACGAGCTCCGCGCTGACCTCGACGCGGCATCACGCCTGTCTGCGCCCATGCATTCCGTTTTTCAGCGGACCGGGCACACACCGCATATCCGGCGACACGCACCATGGACATACCGACCGCGATCGCAAGCTTTGCTTTAGCTGCCGGGTTGATGACCCTCACGCCCGGCATCGACACCGCGCTGGTGCTACGCACGGCCGCCGTCGACAACGCCCGCGATGCGCTATACGCGGCGATCGGCATCGTGGCCGGGGTTTTCGTCTGGGGACTGGTGGCGGCCTGCGGTCTGGGCGCGCTGCTCGCGGTGTCCGATAGCGCGTATCGCCTCGTCAAGTTCGCGGGGGCGGCCTATCTCGTCTGGCTTGGCGTCGGCATGCTGCGTTCGGCCATGACCGGCCACGAGCGTGGCGAGGGCACTTCCGGCACGAGTCCCCGCGAGCGCGGCCAATCGGCGCGCGGCTGGCTGCTGCGCGGCCTGGGCACGAACCTGCTCAACCCCAAGGTGGGCGTGTTCTACGTGAGCTTTCTGCCGCAGTTCATGCCGGCAGGCGTCGACGTCGTGGCTTTCAGCACGCTATTGGCCGCGATCCATGCGGTATTGACCCTGGCTTGGTTCGTACTGCTGATCGCGGCCACGCGCCCCTTTGCCCGTGCGCTGGCAAAGCCGTCCGTCACACGCTCGCTCGATGGCATCACCGGCACGGTGATCATCGGCTTCGGGCTGCGGCTGGCGCTTTCACCCTCGGCACGCTGAAGCGCGTTCAGACCGCCAGGTCGGCGCCGCGGCGGGCCGGGGAATCCTTTTCCTCGGCTCTCGGGAACAGGGCCACGCCGACGGTAATCGGCCCCAGGCGGCCGATGAACATCATGGCGATCACGACCCATTTGCCGGCCGCGCTGAGTTCGGCCGTGGCGCCCAGGCTTAGACCGACGGTACCGATCGCCGAGGCCGATTCGAACATGAGCATCAGAAAGTCCTGATCCTCGACCAGCATGAGCGCGGCCATGCCGACAACGAGCGCGCCGATATAGAAGCCCGCCGCTGCCACCGCCATATGAATGCGCCGACGGCTGATCGTCTCGCCCAGCAGCCGGATCGAGTCGCGGCCGGCCAGCGCGCCGCGTACCGCGCCGTAGAAGATCGCCACCGTGGTCGACTTGATACCGCCGCCCGTGCCGGACGGTGAGGCGCCCATGACCATGGCGACCAGAAGCAGCAGGATCGATGCCGAGCCCAGGTTCGCGATCGGCACCGTATCGAAGCCGACCGTGGTCATCGCCGTCATCACCTGGAAGAACGCCGCCAGCACCCGCTCATCCCACGGCATTTCGGCCAGATGGGCGTCGGTGATTGCGATCGACACGGTACCGATCAGCGCCAGCCAGAACGTCACGCGCAGAATGATGCCCGAGGTCAGCGACGGACCACGCCGGCGCGTGATCCAGCGCCACCAGTCGCTCATGACGATGAAGCCGATTGCACCCAGATAACTCAGGCTGGCAACCACAATGACGATGCCGGCGTTCGCGCGATAGTCTTCAAGGCTGGTATCGAACAGGCTGAAGCCCGCAGTACAAAACGCCGACACCGCGTGAAAGACCCCGTTCCAGACCGGATCGGGCGTGCCTGCCTGTGCAAACAGCGCGATCAACAGCACCGCACCGATGCATTCGATGGCCAGCGTGAACAGCACCACCGCCCGGATGAAGGCGCCTACGTTCATATCGCGCGGCAATACGAACGCGCTGCGCGCCACGCCTTGATGCATGGCGTCCAGGCGTTGGCGCAATGCCAGGATCACGAACGAGCCCAGCGTCATGTAGCCGATACCGCCGAGCTGGATCAGCCCGAGAATGGTCAGCTCGCCGAAAAAGCTGTAGCTACCCGACGGACTGATGGACACCAGCCCGGTCGTGGATACGGCCGAGGTCGCCGTGAACAGATGGTCGAGCCAGGACAGGCCGGTACGTTCGTGCGCGAACGGCATGCATAACAGGGCAAAGCCGCAGGCCACGTAGAAGGCGTAACCCCAGAGCACCAGCGTGACCGGGCGGCGACGGCGCACGAACGCGGGAAGACGTAACGACCAGATCTTCAAGTAAGAAACAGGAGACCGATTTGGCGAACGCTAATAATTAAGCACAAACCGCAACGGCGCGCTACCGCTAGCGAAGATAAAGCATGTAGTAGGCGCCAAAGCCCGCGGCAACCAGCGCCAGCACGATCCAGAAATACCGGTTCGAAATGAAGGCGAAAATAAACATCACCACCACAACCGCAAAGCCGGCCATCAACAGGCCTGACCAGCCACCGCCCTGAATCACGTCGATCCAGCCCCTGATTGCGTCCATCGTTCCCCCCGATTGAAATCTACCGGCCGCCCCCTGGCCGGCCGTACCCTGTCGATCTTATACAATGAAGCGCGCGGCGCGGATAGCGCCGATCGTTTTGTACCCAGAGCCCAACCGAATGCACATCGACGAACAACTGCTGACCGACTGCCATGTACTGGGCAGCCTTGAGCGGGCGAGCGTTCTACTCCACCGCAACGCCGCCGTCGGCTGGCTGATACTGGTCGTGGATACAGCCGCCATCGACTGGCACCAGCTCGATGACGACGAACACGCGCGCGTTAGCGCCCAGGTGCGCGCCCTCTCACGCTTCGTGGCCGGCGAATTCGAGGCCGACAAGCTCAACGTGGCGACCCTGGGCAATCAGGTTGCCCAGATGCATATCCACGTTATTGCCCGCCACCAGAACGACCCCTGCTGGCCGCGCCCGGTCTGGGGGAATCTCGATAAATCCAGCGACTACAGCCCGACCATGATCGCCACGCTACGCGATCGCCTGGCGGGCGACCTGGGCCTCGATCCCGCGGGGCTGGCATGAGCGCATCGAGCATCGAAACGCTGGAAATGCGTATCGCCTATCAGGACGCCACCATCGAACAGCTCAGCGATCTGGTCTATGCCCAGAGCCGAGAAATCGATCGTCTTAACGCGCGATACGAACAGCTCGAATCGCGTATGGGCGCGCTGGCAGAGTCCGAAGGCGGCGACGTCCCGAACCTGGACGAAACGCCGCCGCACTACTAGGCGTTCGCGATCGCGACTAGAACTGGATACGACCGCCGCCGCCCTGCTGGCCGCCACCAAAGCCGCCCTGGCCACCGCCGTAGCCGCCCTGGCCCGGCACCTGGATCTGCTGGCTTTGCTGGCGCTGCATTTCCTTGAGTTCCTCGATCGCGCGTTCGGCCGCGGCGTTGACCGCATCCGGGAACTGATCGATCGCGCCCGCCAGCGTGTCGGCTTCGAGTTCGAACGACAGCGGCAGGCTGCCGGCCGGCGTCATCAGGCTGGCCGAGCCTTCGTAGCGGGTTTCGCGCGAGCTGTCGTCGTCGCCTTCCTTGGTCACGGGCACCAGGCGGCGGATGCTGCCGACTTTAAGATCTGTGAAAGACTCTTCGCGATAGAGACTGTCGGCATCGACCTGGATCTCGGGCATTTCGTTTTCGGCCATGACGGTTTCCTTGGAACGTCAAAAAACAATAACGCCAAGGATAACAGCGCGCAGCGACAAGGCTAAGCGCCGGCCTCGAACGCGCCGCTACTTGAGCGCCTCTGCGTTCTGAAAGGCAGAGGCGATTCGTGTCTGCAACTCCTGCTTGAACGCCTCGCGCAGCTTTTCGCGGGCACGCGTCACGTCCGGCCCCTGGACCAGCGTCTGTTGCAAGCCGTTGTAGATGGAAAACGTCTGCGGGCCGCCGTCGCCTTCGTTGGCCGTACGCAGCAGCTCGGTCGATGCGGCCACGGCCGCGGTCACGCCGGTGTCGTCTTCCTGCTGATGCACGATATACATGATGCGCAGCACGCGCACGCCGGCAGGCAGGTCCTCGCCGGCCATGCGAATCGTGGCCTGGCGTGCATCGGACAGAGCCTCGCGGGCCAGCGAGGTGACCAGCTCTTCGGGCAGCATGGAGTAGCGCGCATCGGCCACCGGCACGATATCCAGATAGACCGGGCGCTGGGGCGGCGTATCGTCGGCGCTCGCCTGGTCACCGGCGTTCGGGTTTTGGTTCTGGGCAAAGGCGTGCGACGCAAACAGGCACAGGCACACAGCCAGATACGAGACAAGCCGCAAGGCAGGAAAAAATCGGCCGTTCATGGTTTGATTCTCACTATCGATCACGCGAAAAAGCATCAGCCAGTATTGCGCATACCGGCCGCGATCGCGTTGATCGAACGCAACACGGGGTCGAGCCATACGCGATCGCCGCCTTCACGATAACGCGTGAGCGCGGTGATCTGAATATGGTTGAGCGGGTCGAGATAGGGCCGGCGCCGGTCCAGCGAACGTTTGAGCACCGCATCGTCGTCCAGCAGCTCGGCCTCGCCGGTGATTGCGAGTATACGCTCGACGGCACGATCGTATTCGCTGCGGATGGCCTCGAATATCGCGGCCTGCTCGGGCACAAGCTCGGCATAGGTGGCCGCGATGGGCATGTCGGCCTTGGCCAGCGACATCTGCACGCTGTCGATGATGGTGCGGAAATACGGCCAGTCGCGATAGAGCGCCACCAGCTCGTCGTTGTCGATACCGGCATCGGCCAGGGCCGTGCCCACGCCGAGCCAGCCCGGCAGGGTATGGCGTGACTGTGCCCAAGCAAACACCCAGGAAATGGCGCGAATCGAGGATTTGCCGCGGACCGCCTTGCGATGACCGGGGCGCGAGCCGATGTTCAACGCGCCGATTTCTGCGGTGGGCGTGGCGGCATAGAAATAATCGAAGAAGCCGTCGGTATCCTCGGTCAGGCGCCGATAGAATGCTTCGCCGGTATCCGACAGCGACGCGGCGATACGCGAGTGATCGGTATCGTCGGTAGCAAACCCGCTGGCCTTGAGCGTGCCGGTGATACCAAGGGTGAGCTCGTGGACCGCGGTTTCCGGGTTGCTGTACTTGGCGAAGATCATTTCGCCCTGCTCGGTGAACTTGATACGCGAGCGCACCGTGCCCGGCGGCTGCGACACGATGGCCTGATGGGTGGGCCCGCCGCCACGGCCGACGGTGCCGCCACGACCGTGAAACAGCAGGCTGTCGACGTCGTGCTTGTCGCACACGGCCACCGCCAGCTGCTGGGCTTTGTAGAGCTGCCAGCGCGACGCCATGATGCCGCCATCCTTGCAGGAGTCGGAATAGCCCAGCATGACTTCCTGACGGCGCGTGCCGTCGTGGGCCTGGGCCTCCAGGAAGGCGCGGTAGGCCGGCTGGCCCAGCAGGCCGTCCAGCACCGGCTCGATATGTTCCAGATCGGCCACCGTTTCAAACAGCGGCGCGATCGCCAGCGGCGGCGTGCCGGCGCCCGGCTCATAAACCCCCGTGGCACGCATGAGCCAGAGCAGCGCCAGCATGTCCGAGACATTGTGCGTCATCGAGATCACGTAGCTGCCGAAGGCATCGACGCCCAGCGTGCGGGTGAATTCACGCACCACCGCCAGGCTTTCGAGCGTATGGCCGACGTCCGCCGAGACATCGACCCGGGCCACTTCGGGCACCTCGTCGACGGCGAGCTGGGCGGCGAGCAGCTCGGTACGCGCGCCGTCGTCGAGCGATTCGTAGTCCGCACAGATATCCAGCGCGGCAAACAGCTCGTGAATACACTGGGTATGACGGGTGGATTCCTCACGCAGATCGAGCCGGGCCAGATGAAAGCCGAAGGTCTGCACCAGCCGCTGCAGGTCTTTTATCTCGTCGTCCGCGATGGCCTGGTCGCCGTGACCGGCCAGCGATTCGCGCATGATGCGCAGCTCGTCGACCAGCTCGGCTGCGCTGTCGTAGGCCAGCGGACTGCGCTCGCTGCGTTCGGCGCGCAGGCGCAGCTCGGTCTGCAGCTGATCGACCATGGCCGAAATACGCTGGCGCATCAGATAGAGCTTGCGCCGATAGGGTTCGGCCGCGAAACGTTCCGCGCGTACGCCGGTATGTGCGGCAATGCGTTGTTCGTCGTCGGCCAGGCTTTGCCAGAACGTATCGCTGGGCGTGCACCAGCGCGCAGAAAACGACAGCCGGCTGGCCAGATGATCGATCCGGCGCAGGTATTCGGAGAGCACCTCGCGGGCCTGCATGCGCAGCGCGTAGCGGGTTTCGCGCGCGGTGACATAGGGATTGCCGTCGCGATCGCCGCCGATCCAGGAGCCGAAATCCAGCACTGTCGGCGGCTCGACGCGTTCGCCGTAGGCGTTGAACAGCGCGCGTTCCAGGTTGCGATAGATCACCGGCACGCTGGAGAACAGCGACGCCCGGAAATAATAGAGGCCGTTGCGAATCTCGTCGGCCACGGTCGGGCGCGAGCCGCGCAGCTCCTCGGTCTTCCAGAGCACCTGAATGTTCTGGCGGATATGCTCCTCGATTTCGGCATGACGACGCGCGTCGGGCGTATCGAAGGCCAGTTCGCGAAACCATTCGAACAGCCGGCGCAGGGCATCCAGCACGGCGCGCGGCTTGGCTTCGGTGGGATGGGCAGTGAAAACCGGCATGAACGACAGCCGCTCGAGGCGCGCGAGCGCCTGTTCCAGGCTCACCCCCTCGGCGGCCAGGTCGGTGAAGCTGCGGTTGAACGAACCGATCCACTGCGGGTTGCCCTCGGCCGCCAGCGCGCGCCGGGTACGGTGCGCATGCAGTTCTTCGAGCAGATTGGCCAGGTTGAAATAGATCGCGAAGGCGCGGGTGACCTCGGTCATGGTTTCGGCCGGCAGCCCGGCCACCAGCGCCTGCAGCTCGGCGCGTTTTTGCGCATCGTCGTGCTCGCGCAGCGCGATATAGCCACGCCGCAGCGTTTCCACGGTATCGAACACGCCCTCGCGGGCCTGCGATCGCAGTACGTCGCCCAGCAGCGTGCCGGCAGCGCGTACCTGTGCCCGTAGCGCTTCGTCGTGGGCAGCGACGTCGGTCGCACTCATGGCCGGGTGTTTTTCGTTGATCGACGGATTCATGTTCTCAGCCGTTGCATGGTTCGTGCCGAATCGCAGAATAGCAGCGCACGGATTACCCCTCGTTGTCTGCTAATCTTGCCCGATGCCCAAGCCCATGACGTACTGCCCCAACTGCGGCGCGCCGACCGAATTCAAGATTCCGCCGGGCGACGACCGCAAGCGCAATATCTGCACCGCGACCGGCGAGATCTTCTACGACAATCCGCGCAACGTCGTCGGCTGTATCGTCGAGCACGAAGACAAGATCCTCATGTGCCGCCGGGCGATCGAGCCGCGGCTGGGCTTCTGGACGCTGCCGGCCGGTTTTCTGGAGCTCGGCGAGACCATCTACGAGGGCGCGGCCCGCGAAACCCGCGAAGAAGCCCAGGCCGAGGTGAGCGACGCTGAGCTGTTCGCCATGATCGACGTCACCCATATCGGTCAGGTGCATATCTTCTATCGGGCGCAGCTGTCCGGCAGCCACTACGCGCCCGGCCAGGAAAGCCAGATCGTGACCCTGCAGCGCGAGGACGAAATCGAGTGGTCGCAGCTGGCGTTTCCGACCATTCATCGCGCCCTGTCGCATTATTTCGCCGATCGCGCCCGTGGGCGCTTCGAGCTGCACACCGACAGCCTCGGCGCCGACGACTGGCGCGAAATGAACCTCGATCGCGTGGCGCGCGTACAGGACGGCTCTGCCTGAGGCTGCGCGCGGCTGACCCAGATCAAGGCGCCACATGGCGTGATCGGCTGCAATATCCGGACGCGATCTCCCGCGTTGGTCAGCGGGCGCTCGCACAGCACGGACAGCTGATAAACTGTCGGGTATCTGAGGTTTTTGTTACGAGGCTCGATCCACGATGACGTTCGTTGTCACCGAGAACTGCATCAAGTGCAAGTACACCGACTGCGTGGAAGTCTGTCCGGTCGACTGTTTCCACGAAGGCCCGAACTTCCTGGCCATCGACCCGGAAGAGTGCATCGATTGCACGCTTTGCGAGCCCGAATGCCCGGTCGAGGCGATTCTGTCGGAAGACGATCTGCCGGCCGATCAGGCGCATTTCCTTGAGCTCAACGCCGAACTGGCCGCCAAGTGGCCGGTGATCACCGAGATCAAGGACGCCCCGGCCGACGCCGACGAATGGGCCGACAAGCCGGACAAGCTCAAGCTGCTCGAGCGCTAGTTATCCGCCGGTGGCGCGCTCGCCGGCCTCTATGAGGTCGATATAGGCGCCGTCGACCAGCGCGTTCGGCTCGATTTCAAGCTGTTGCATGAGCTGGCGGGCTTCGGCCTCGCCGGTTTCGCTCGCCTCTTCGGGCGCGAGCACCACCTCCAGCTCCATGTACTCGCCCAGCCCGGCGACATGGTCGAGATGAATACGCGTGCGCCCGACCAGATAAAGCGTGCGGGTCTTTATGACTTCGCCGCGCAGGCCGTTCGCCCGTTCCAGCACGCGCCGCAGGCTGTTCGGGTCGGCCACCGGACTGCGCTCGTATTCGCTGGCTTTCGGCCCCGCCGTATCCACACGGCGATAGAAGATCAGTTCCCCCTCGCCGTTATCGAAGCAGCGCAGTTTGAGCCGCGCCTGTGCGCAGTTGAAGAATATATCGTGCTGCTCGATACGCCACGGCCCCTCGTCGGCGAGCTCTGCCACGCGCGCTTTGAGCGCTTCGGCATCGGCGACCCGCGCCTTGATCTCGATATTGCATGCCATCGGTTCAGCCTCGTGGGTGGTGTTCGGCGTGCAGCGCCTGCAATCGAGCGCGTGCCACATGGGTATAGATCTGGGTGGTGGACAGATCGGCATGGCCGAGCAGCATCTGCACGGCCCTCAGATCCGCCCCGTGGTTGAGCAGATGCGTGGCAAAGGCATGGCGTAGCGCATGCGGCGATATGTCGCGGCGTACCCCGGCCTGCTCGGCATAGCCGCGAATCCGGTGCCAGACGTTCTGGCGCGTCATGCCCCCGCCGCGCCCGGTCACGAACAGGGCATCGCTCTGGTTCGCGCCCAGCAGAATGCCGCGGGCTTCGCGCATGTACTGCTCCAGCCATTCGACCGCCGCCAGGCCCAGCGGCACCAGCCGCTCGCGCCCGCCCTTGCCGGTCACGCGGATCACGCCCTGACGCGTGTTCACCTGGGCGCGGGTCGCGCCGACCAGCTCCGAAACCCGCAGGCCTGCGGCATACATGAGCTCCAGCATGGCGCGGTCGCGCAGGCCGATATCGCTATCGGTATCCGGCGCCCGGAGCAACGCCTCCACATCGGCTTCGGTGAGTGTTTTGGGCAGGCGTCGGCCCTGGGTGGGCATATCGATGAGCGCGGTGGGGTCTTCGTCGATCGCGTTCGCGCGCAGCTGGTAACGATAGAACTGGCGCAGGCTCGACAACAGCCGTGCTGCGCTGCGCGGGCTCGAGCCCGGCGTGTTGCGCGCGGCCAGATAACTTTGTAGATCGCCGCGCTGTGCCTTCACCAGAGGTGTGCGTTGATCCAGCCACTTGGCGAAATGGGCCAGATCGTTGCGATAGGCGCCCAGCGTGGCATCGGACAGCCCGCGTTCGGCCCAGAGCCCGTCGATAAAGGATTCGATGACCCGGGCGGTGTCGTCGTCGAGCGCGTCGATAGCAGCCATGGTGAGAAGCGTATAATAAATGGGTTTTAAAGCACGAGATGTTGCATGGCTGATACTGGTTTTACGGCCGACCGCGCCGCCGGCCCGCGCGCGCGCTACGACGCCGATCTCGAGCGCGAGGATTTCGTCCGCGATCCCGAACAGGAAAAGGCGGTCGACGCGCTGCAATCGATCCACGAGGCGCTGCTCGACAACCCCACCAGCAAACGCCTGTTCGGCAAGGACAAACGTGAACCGGTCAAGGGCCTCTACCTATGGGGCGGCGTCGGTCGCGGCAAGACCTATCTGATGGACTGCTTCTTCGAGAACCTGCCCTTCGAGGAAAAATCGCGGCTGCATTTTCATCGCTTCATGCAGAAGGTGCACGAGGCGCGAAAGAAATACGCGAACAAGTCCGACCCGCTCAAGCTCATCGCCAAGGAATGGGCCAGCGACCGCGTGCTGTGCTTCGACGAGTTTTTCGTCTCGGACGTGGCCGATGCCATGATCCTCGCCCGCCTGACCGAAGAGCTGTTCGAGCGCGGCGTGACGCTGGTCACCACTTCCAACGTGGATCCGGACGATCTGTACAAGGACGGGCTGCAGCGCGAGCGCTTCAAGCCGGCGATCGAGCGCATCAAAAAGTACTGCACGGTCATGCATCTCGAAGACGGCACCGATTATCGGCTGGATCGTATCGACGAAGCCGCGACCTACCAGACGCCCACCGGCGACGAAGCCGACGCGGTGCTGGCCAGCCATTTCGAACGCCTGGCCACCGGCCGCGATGTCGAAGGCGGCAACGTAAAGATCCTGGGCCGCAAGATTCCGGTATTGCGTCGCGCCGACAGCGCGGTCTGGTTCGATTTCGAGGATCTGTGCCGCGGCAATCGCTCGGCCAACGACTATATCGAGATGGCGCGCGAATACTCGACCATCATGGTTTCGAACGTGCCCGTATTCGACGACAACGAAAACAACGCCGCACGACGCTTCATCAACGCCGTCGACGAATTCTACGACCGCCGCGTGAACCTGTTCTGTACCGCCGCGGCCGAACCGGACGACCTGTATCAGGGCACGCGGCTGGAATTCGAGTTCGAACGCACGGCGAGCCGCCTGCACGAAATGAGTTCAAGCGAGTATCTCGGCGAGCCGCACCGCACCTGAGGCACGGCGCGGCCCGCCGGCTGATACGAATCAGCCGGGTTCGCGTCGCGCCAGCATCGAGGTCGACAATAAGCTCATCACCACCACATCGTCCTGATTACGCGTTTCGACCTCGAACTGCACCAGCCCCATTTCGGGGCGCGATTCGGACAGGCGCTTGCTGGCCACCGTGACCTGCGCGGTGAGCTGGTCGTCCGGGTAGACCGGCTTGCGCCAGCGCAGGTTTTCGAAGCCGGGCGAGCCGAGGCTGGCCAGCGGCTCGTCACGGCCGGTCATCATAAGCCGCATGGTCAGTGCCGCGGTATGCCAGCCGGAGGCGGCCAGGCGCCCGAAATAAGTCTTCGCCGCGCCCTCGTCGCTCAAATGAAACGGCTGCGGGTCATAGCGTTTGGCGAACGCGATCATCTCATCCGCGCTGGCGCTGGTCGGGCCCAGTTCCACCGTATCGCCTACATACAGATCTTCGTAATGAATCATGCCGACGCGTCCTCGGCTTCGCGCCGTGCGAACAAACCGTTCGAGGCGATATCGCAGACCACCTCGTCGTGCTGGTTGAGCACTTCGAAGCGGTTTTTCACCAGCCCCATCTCCGAGCGGCTTTCCAGCACGCGCTTGGATAGCGCTTGCTGACGTACCGACAGCGTATCGCCGGCATAGACCGGTTTGAGCCAGCGCACCTGATCCACGCCGGGCGAGCCCAGCGAGGCCGCGTCCAGCAACAGGTGATCCACCAGTAGCCGCATGAAGATCGAACAGGTCAGAAGCCCGGGCGCGGTCAGCGCGCCGTAGGGGCTGTCCTTGGCGGCTTCCGGATCGGTATGAAACGGCAGCGGATCGTAGGCCTTGGCGAATTCGATGATCTCGGCTTCGGTCACCTCATAGGCGCCGTAGCGTTCGGTCTCGCCGACCTCGAAGTCCTCCCAGTAACGCATACGCAATCTCTTGATGGATTATTGCGCAGCACTATACTGCGACGTGTTTGCCGCGCGCGGCTAGCACACGGCTTTCACCAGCGCGCTGCTCGATATATGCGCGCCGAACACGCCGCCTTCGCGCTCGATACCCGCGAGTGTGGCTTCGTGCAACGCGGGCGTGGCCGCACGACAGGCGTCCGAGATCAGCAGCACGTCATAGCCGCGATCGTTGGCCTCGCGCATGGTCGAAGAGACACAGACATCGGTGGTCACGCCGAGCAACCAGAGGTTGCGGATACCGTTGGCGCGCAGGATCTGGTCGAGGTCGGTGGCATGAAAGGCGCCGTTGCCGCATTTGTCGACCACGATCTCGTCGCCGACCGGCGCCATTTCGGCAACCGAGTCCCAGCCCGGCTCGCCGCGTACCAGCAGGCGCCCCAACGGGCCCGCGCTGCCAATCGGCGCGCCCATGGCCTGGGCCCGGGCACGCTTGGTTTCGTTGAGATCGGCCAGATCGGGGCGATGCCCTTCCCGGGTATGGATCACGCGCATGCCCAGCTCACGGGCCAGCATCAATACCTGCGCGGCGGGCGCGACCGCATCACGCAGCTCGCCCGCGTTCTCGCCCAGCGCGGCGAAATAGCCGTCCGGGTCGAGAAAATCGCGCTGCATGTCGATGACCAGCAGCGCGGTATCCACGGCGCACCAGTTGCCGCCCACCGGCCAGGCATACGGGCAGGCGTCGGCCAGCCTCGGCAGCGACCCACTCACGGCGCGCTCTGTTTGGCCGCCTCGGCGAGCCATGCACTGGGAAAACGCAGGCGCACGTTGTCGGCATTGCCGATGATATCGTCGTGCCCGTTTTCGATGCCGATAAAGTCGGCGCTCGGCAGCCCGTCGCCGAGCAAACCGTGCTTGAACGCGAACTCGGCGATACGCCGCTGCGTGGCGTCGAAATCCTCGCTCTGGATCAACTCGATGGCCTCGTCCGGGCTGAAGAAGTCGATGGTGGCGAGCTGGCTCTGCACGCTTTCGATATCGGTACTCAGCGTATCCGCGGCGATCGCCAGCAAGCGCTCGTGTTCGGGATGTGCCGGGTCGAGCGCGGCCGTGGCTTCAAACCAGGCGCCGGCCAGCGCGCGCGCGAACTCGGGATGTTCAGCCAGCTTGTCGGTCGGCGCGATCACCACGTCGACAATCTCGCCGTAGATATCCGACGAGTCGTACACCAGATGGGTATCGTCGTACTGATCGAGAATGGTGGTGAGCTGGGGTTTCCATGTCACCACGGCCTGGGCCGAGGCATCTTCCATGACTGCGCCGATATAGGCGTCCGAGGTGTTGATGACGGTCACGTCCGGCTCGGCGAGGCCGACCGAGTCCAGCGCGCGTGCCAGCAGATAGTGCGAACCGGACAAGGCCACGAGATTGATCTGCTGGCCTTTAAGATCGGTCAGCTGCGGGTCGTCGCCGCGCATGATCAGCCCGTCGCTGCCGGCCGAGGTGCTCAACGGCGCGATCACCGTCGTATCCATACCGGAGGACGCCGGGATGGTGAGCGCATCCAGCGACATGCAGATCACGGCATCGAACTGGCCCAGCGAAAACTGGGTGACCGCTTCGATGTAGTCATTGATCTGGACGGTTTCGATATGGATGTCGTAGCGATCCGCCCAGCGATCGAGCAGACCGCTCTGCTCGGCATAAACCAGCGGCACGGAACCGGCATAGATCGTCCATGCCACACGGTAGGTGGGCTCGGCGCGAGCCACGCTCGGCTGACAGAAGATGGCGAGAAGCACGCCCAGCACGATGAAACGGCGCATGGATTCAGTCCGGTTTTCGAGGGTGCGTTTCACGTTAGCGCGCACGCCCAGCGGCTTACATGACGCGTTCCGCAGGTTCACGTGTATCGGCCCCGCGTTCGCATAGAAGGGCCAGAAATTCGGTGACGACGGCACGCGAAGTGCTGTCGCGATGGATCGCGGCCTTTAGGGTCGAGCGGCGCGCATAACGGGCCGGATCGATGCGGCACAATGTGCCGCTTTCGACCCACGGCTGGGCATAGTGGGTCGGCATGAAGCCGACGTACTGGCCGGACAGGATCAGCGCCAGCAGCGCTTCCAGATTGCTCGCGTGGCTGACTCGGGTACGGATATCGAGGCCGAGCAATGCTCGCTCGGCGTCGTCCAGAAAACTGCGTGAGGCAAAGCGCGCGGTCGCCAGCACCTCGGCCAGCGCAGGTGCATCGTCGCCGATCGCGCAGGCGGGGTGCCGCGCCGCCGCATAGAGATAATCGGTTTCGCGGTAGAGCGGCGTGTATTCGAGCAGATCATGCGGTGACTCGAATACGCCCAGCGCCAGATCGATGCGCTTGTCGAGAAGCTGCTTCTCCATGGCCTGGGGCGCGAGTACGTTCAGGCTGTAGTCGATATCGCGACCCGCCTGCGGCTGCATGAAATCCCGTAGCGTGGCCACTAGCGGGCACTGGTTATCGGCGACTATGTTGTCGATGATCGCCAGGCGCAGCGTGCCACCGCCAATGCCGCGCACGCTGTCGACGGTCTGTTCGAAGCCGCGGAGCGACATGAACAGTTCCCTCGCCCGGGCGTGTACCGCCCGGCCCTCGGGCGTGAGGGCAAAGCCTTGCCGCCCTCGTTCACACAGGCGAAGCTGCAGACGTTCTTCGAGCTGGGTGAGCGCTCGACTGATCGTCGATGCATCCTTGTTGAGCACGCCCTGCGCGTTGGCAATGCCGTTGGCCTGAACGATGGCGAAGAAAACGCGCAGCCGTTCCAGATCGCCGCTGTTGAGATTCATCGATTGCGTGGTTCGACATGGGGTTTGCCGCTACATGCCAAGGCCGTGCCAGTTGTTCAGCCGGTCGACGAAACAACACTCTCTGGCACGTTCAAGCCGCGCGTACTGCTGCGTTCGGCGCCGGCGAAATCCGTGCCCTGTATCAGCGCGCCGGTGAAATCGGCCTCGGCCATCGTCGCGTCGGCGAACGTTGCGTCGCTCAGATCGGCCTGAGTGAAATCCGCCGCCGCTAGCCGCGCGCCACTCAGCTGCGTTTGCCTGAGCGTCGCTCCCGACACATTGGCGTTGGAAAGATCCGCACCGGCCAACCAGGCGTGGTCGAGGTTGGTGCCGATGAGGCTGGCGCCTTCGAGGCACGTATTTTCCAGCCGTGCCTCGCTTAGATTCGCACCCGCCAGGTTGGCGCCCGACAGATCCATGCCGGACAGATCGAGATAGCGCAAATCATGACCGGAAAAATCGGCCGGCTGTTCCGGCGTGGCGGCATCCAGCTCGGCCTGCACCTCATCGACGGTCAGATCGCCGGCCATTACGCCGCCGGCATGGCCGATCGCGAGCGCGGCGGAAACCAATACGGACAACAGACGCTTATTCATAGCCATACCCCTTCTTCATTCCGAATCGAGCGTTACGCATTGCGCAGACAATCGACTTGCTCCGAGCGTACGCTTGAGAACGTATGGCAGCTGAACGGGTCGCCGTGTTCCGCCGCCGGCCGATCAAAACCCCGTTTCACGCGGGCTCGCACGCCGCCCTGCCACCGCGGGCATTTCCAGACTGGCGTTTCGGAATATCGGTATAGGCCAACGAAGATGGACGCTGCGACCGCGCCAATGCGATGCTCGTAGAGGCAAGTAGAACAACGCCGTATACCGGCGCCAACCTTTGTTAGAGGAGATCCCATGCAATCCACGATGATGGACCGTCCGCTGCTGCTCGACGATATTCTCGAGCGCGCGGGCACGCAGTTCGGCGATGTCGAAATCGTCACCCACCAGCCGGACAAGAGCCTGCACCGCTACACCTATGCCGACATGGTCAAGCGCGCCAAGCAGCTCGCCCAGGCGCTGATCGAGTCCGGCATCAAGAACGGCGATCGCGTGGCGACCTTTTCGTGGAACACTTACGCGCATCTGGAAGCCTATTTCGGTATCCCGATCACCGGCGCGGTACTGCATACGCTCAATCTGCGCCTGCCGCCGGACGACGTGGCCTGGATCGTCAACCACGCCGAAGACCGCATCCTGATCATCGACGACGTGCTGCTGCCGCTCTACGAGAAGTTCGCCGACCAGGTGAATTTCGAAAAGATCATCGTCGTACCGCTGGCCGGCAAGCCGGTACCGGACGGCATGATCGGCTACGACGACTTCCTGGCCTCGGCCCAGGGCGAATTCGAGTATCCGGAAAAGAGCGAATACGACGCCTGCGGCATGTGCTACACCTCGGGCACCACCGGCAAGCCCAAGGGCGTGGTCTATTCGCATCGATCGAGCGTGTTGCACGCCATGGCTTCGGCCACCCCGGACACGCTGAACCTGTCGTACAACGACGTGATTCTGCCGGTTGTGCCGATGTTCCACGTCAACGCCTGGGGCCTGCCCTATGTATCGACGCTGACCGGCGCCAAGCAGGTCTTCCCGGGCCCGCATATGGACGCAGAAAGCCTGCTCAATGTGTATGAATCCGAACAGGTGAACGTGACCGCCGGCGTGCCCACGATCTGGATGGGCATCATCAACGCCCTGGACGCCGAACCGAACCGCTGGAAGCTGCATCCGGAAATGCGCATGACGGTGGGCGGCTCGGCGGTGCCGGAAGCCATGATCCGGCGCTTCGACAAGTACGGGCTGACCGTGATCCAGGCCTGGGGCATGACCGAAACCTCGCCCCTGGCCTCTGCGGCACGCCTGAAACCCAAGGTGCAGAAGCGCTCGGAAGACGAGCAGTACGCGATCCGCGCCACCGCGGGTGCGCCGGTACCGTTCGTGGATACCCGCATCGTGGGCGATGAAGGCCAGCCGCTGCCCTGGAACGGCAAGGAAATGGGCGAGATTCAGGTTCGCGGCCCCTGGATCACGGGCAGCTACTATCGACTGGAAAACAGCGAAGACAAGTTCACCCCCGATGGCTGGCTGCGTACCGGCGATATCGCCACCATCGACGAAGACGGCTATATCAACATCACCGACCGCACCAAGGACGTGATCAAGTCCGGCGGCGAGTGGATATCCTCGGTGCAGCTGGAAAACGCCATCATGGGGCATGAAGACGTGGCCGAGGCCGCGGTCGTTGCCCAGCCCGACGAGAAATGGGGCGAACGCCCGCTGGCGGCGGTCGTGCTGCGCGAAGGCCGCGAGCTGTCGTCCGAGGATCTGGCCAACTTCCTGCGCGAACGCATGGAAAAGTGGATGGTCCCGGAAAACTATGTTTTCGTTGACGAGATTCCGCGCACCTCGACCGGCAAGTTCAGCAAGCTGGACCTGCGCCGGCAGCTGCTCCAGAACAGCTGATCGACGACGCTTGCCGTATTGAGCCCGGCCTGCATCGCAGGTCGGGCTTTTTCGTTTGCTGCGGCGCTACGCCGGCCCCCGCGCTCGCTCACTGGATACGCGGCGGTTGACCTGCAACCGGTAACAGCCGAACGTGTCCCAGGATTTTCCACCGTGGCTTTCGGAGCTTTCGCTGCATGCGCGTATTCACCAACCCGGTCGGTTCCGGTTCACTCTGGTTCGACAACCTCACCACCGCCGAAGGCACCCCGGTCGCCTACGACCCGCAGGCACGCGCCTTCGTGCCGATGCCGCCCTTCTGTATCAACCGCGAGGTGATCGGCTGCAACTGGATCGCCCCGGAACAGGGGGCCTTTTGTCGCTCCTGTGCCATGACCGCGCTCGCGCCGGATCCGGCCATCGACGGCGCAATGGCAAACTGGGCCGAAACCGAGGCCGCCAAACGCTGGGCGCTGGATAATCTCGGGCGCTGGCACTGGTTCCGCCCGGAAGACCCCGGCACACGCCCGGTATTCCACATGCTCGCCGAAGACACGGCGCCGGTGCCCATGGGCCATGCCCAGGGTGTGGTCACCATCAGCGTGACCGAGGCCGACCCGGTGGTACGGGCCACCCGCAGCCAGGCGCTCCAGGAACGCTATCGCACCATGATCGGCCATATGCGCCACGAGATCGCACACATGCTGTGGTGGCGGCTGAGCCTGCGCGATGACTTCCTGGATGCATTTCGCGACATGTTCGGCGACGAACGCGCCGATTACCCCGCCGCGCTGCAACGCCATTACGAAAACGGCCCGCCACCGGACTGGTCGCTGCGTTTTCTGACCACCTATGCCTCTGCGCATCCGCACGAGGACTGGGCCGAAACCGTGGCCCATCTGCTGCATCTGACCGATATCACCGACAGCTTCGTGGCTGCGGGACTCTCGTCGCCGGATCTGCCCGACCGCGGCTGGGATCCGTACGCAGAGCCGGATTCCGAGCGGCTGATTCATATCGCGGCCTCGCTTGCCATTGGCGTAAACCACATCAACCGCTCCATGGGGCTAGCGGATCTGTATCCGTTCGCGCTGTCGGAGGCGGCACGGCGCAAGCTCACCTTCGTGCACGACTGGCTGCGTCGGGGTGCCCAGGGACTGTAAGCCATACCTGAATGACGGCGTGCCGGGTCGCCCGCGACACAACCGCTACACGCGTTATTGACTCATTCGATAATCCGTATATGCTATTTTTCGTATATACGGATTATCGAATGTAATGGCTGCGCAAACCGAACGAGTGGCGAACGAACCGGTCGCCCACGAAATATTTCAGGCACTGGCCGACGACACACGGCTGCGCTGCCTGATGCTGCTGTCGACGCACGGCGAGCTGTGCGTATGTGAGCTGGTGCATGCGCTCGAGTTGTCCCAGCCCAAGATCTCGCGCCACCTGAAACTGCTGCGCGATGCCGGCGTGCTCGCCGATCGCCGCGAGCGCATCTGGGTGTATTACCGCATCCGTGAACAGCTACCGGCCTGGATCGGCGATGTGATCAACAGCACATGGCAGGCCAACGCCCAGCGCGAACCCTTCATCAGCGATACACAACGCCTGGCCACCATGGCCGATCGCCCCGGCGATCGCTGCCCCGGCTGATCGGAAATCATTACGCATGAATATTCTTTACGTATGCACCGGCAATAGCTGTCGCTCGCAGATGGCCGAAGGCTGGACCCGACACCTGGGCGGCGAACGCGTGGCCGTGCGCTCGGCCGGCCTCGAAGCCCACGGGCTGAATCCGAACGCCGTGGCGGCCATGCAGGCGGCCGGCGTCGATATTTCGGCCCAGCCGTCCTCGATTCTGGCGGATGCGGATATCGACTGGGCGGATATCGTGGTCACCGTCTGCGGCCATGCCGACGAGCACTGCCCGCTCATGCCCGCCGGTACGCGCAAGCTGCACTGGGCGTTTGACGACCCGGCCCGTGCCGAGGGCGGCCCCGAACAGATCACGCATGTCTTCGCCACGACACGCGACGCGATTCGCGAACGCGTCGAGGCCTTGCTGGCTGAACTGCCAACCGACTGACTTGCCGCCCAAACCCGCCTGCGAAATGCTCATGGCCTCCGGCATGAGCGAAGTGCCTGCCCAACCGCCGTTTCTTGCATGACAATTCTCGCCATTCTCATCTTTGTCGCCACGCTCACACTGGTGATCTGGCAACCGCGCGGGCTGGGCATCGGCTGGAGTGCATCGGCCGGCGCGTTGGTTGCGCTGGCCACCGGCGTGGTGGATATCGGCGATATCGCCACGGTCTGGGGCATCGTCTGGAATGCGACGTTCACCTTCGTCGCCATCATCCTGATCAGCCTGGTACTCGACGAAGCCGGTTTCTTTGAATGGGCCGCGCTGCATGTGGCGCGCCGCGGCGGCGGGCGCGGGCCGCGACTGCTGGTCCTGGTCATGCTGCTGGGCGCGCTGGTTTCGGCGGTGTTCGCCAACGACGGGGCCGCGCTCATCCTCACCCCGATCGTGTTCGAAATGCTTTTGGCACTGGGGTTTTCTGCCGGGGCGACGCTGGCTTTCGTGATGGCCGCGGGCTTTATTGCCGATACCGCCAGCCTGCCGCTGGTCATTTCCAACCTGGTCAATATCGTCTCGGCGGATTTCTTCGGCCTGGGCTTTGGCAGCTATGCCGCGGTCATGGCGCCGGTATATATCGTGTCCGTGGTCGTTTCCATTGCGATCGTGTACGCCTATTTCCGTCGCGAAATTCCGGCGCGCTTCGACCCCGGCCAGCTGCGTGAGCCGCGCGACGCCATCAAGGACCTGGCCGTTTTCAAGGCCGGTTGGTGGGTGCTCGGCCTGCTGCTGGCGGGCCTGTTCGTTGCCGAACTGGTCGGCATACCGGTCTGCGTGGTCGCGGGTATCGGCGCGGCCGTACTGCTCGCTATCGCCCAGCGCGGACCGGTGGTGGACAACATGAAAGTCGTTCGCGGTGCGCCCTGGGATATCGTCGTGTTCTCGCTGGGCATGTATCTGGTGGTCTATGGGCTGCAGAACGTCGGGCTGACCGCCTATCTGGCGGGTTTGCTGAACGCCCTCGGCGAGCAATCGCTTTGGGTCGCCACCGTGGGCACCGGCTTTCTGGCCGCCTTCCTGTCGTCGGCGATGAACAATATGCCCACCGTGCTGGTGGTCGCGCTGTCGATCGACGCCAGCCATGTCTCCGGGCTGGCCCAAGAGGCGATGATCTATGCCAACGTCGTAGGCAGCGACCTGGGGCCCAAGATCACCCCGATCGGCAGCCTGGCGACGCTACTCTGGCTGCACGTGCTCTCCCGCAAAGGGCTGACCATCGGCTGGGGCCAGTATTTCCGGATCGGCATCGTGCTTACCCTGCCGGTTTTGCTGGTAACCCTCACCGCGCTGGCCGGCTGGCTGGCGCTCATCGGCCGCTGATTTCGCCTTGGAAGCTCTGCCATGAATGACGATGCCCTGAACGATCTGCCGAATGTCGCCCGCGAACATCTCACCCTGGGCGCGCGCCTGCCAAGCCCGGCGCCGCGCATCCTGCTGCTGTACGGCTCGCTGCGCGAACGCTCCTACAGCCGTTTTCTGACCGAGGAAGCCGCACGCCTGCTGCAGGCGTTCGGCGCCGAGACGCGGATATTCGACCCGCGCGGCCTGCCCCTGCCCGACGAGACCGATGCCGAGCACCCGAAGGTGGCCGAGCTGCGCGAGCTGTCGTTCTGGTCGCAAGGCCAGGTGTGGTGCAGCCCGGAACGCCACGGCAATATCACCGGCGTGTTCAAAAGCCAGATCGACTGGCTGCCGCTATCGATCGGCGGCCAGCGCCCCACCCAGGGCCGTACCCTTGCGGTGATGCAGGTCTGCGGCGGCTCGCAGTCGTTCAACGTGGTCAACAACCTGCGCATACTCGGGCGCTGGATGCGCATGGTCACCATTCCCAACCAGTCGTCGGTGCCCAAGGCCTTCAACGAATTCGACGAGGCCGGACGCATGAAGGCCTCGCCGTTCTACGACCGCGTGGTCGACGTCATGGAAGAACTGATCAAGTGCACCCTGCTGCTGCGCGACCACAACGACTACCTCACCGACCGCTATTCCGAACGGGTGGAAAGCCCCGAAGCGCTTTCGAAGCGGGTCAACCAGCCTTCGCTCTGAGCGCGCGCACTGCCAACGCGCCGGTCAGGCTTCGTGGGCAGATCGATGCCGATCAGAACGCGTTGAGCGGAATCTTCAGATAGGCGGTCCCGTTGTCTTCCGGCTCGGGCAGCCGACCGCCCCGGATATTGATCTGCAGCGCGGCAAGCATGAGCGCTGGCAAAGGCAGCTCGGCGTCGCGACGATTGCGCAGTTGCACATAGGCGCGCTCGTCCATGTTCTGCAAATGCGGGTTGTTCGCACGCTGTTCGGCCACGGTGGACTGCCAGCGCGGCTCGCGCCCATCCGGCATGTAGTCGTGGCCGGTAAACAGGCGCGTATCGTCGGGCAGCGCGAGTATCTGCTCGATCGAGCGATAGAGCGTGGCCGCATCGCCGCCGGGGAAATCGGCACGGGCGGTGCCGAAATCGGGCATGAACAGGGTGTCGTGCACGAAGGCCGCGTCGCCCACCACATAGGTGATCGAGGCCAGCGTATGCCCGGGCGAGAACATCACTCGTGCGTCCATGCCGCCGATCTTGAAACGATCACCGTCGTCGAAGAGGCGATCCCACTGGCGACCGTCGGCGTAGAAATCGTCGCCGAAGTTGTAGATGTCTTTCCAGAGCTTCTGTACCTCGACCACCTGTCGGCCGATAGCACGGGGCGCATCGAAGCGTTGCTGTAGATAGATCGCAGCCGATAGATGGTCGGCATGGGGATGGGTGTCCAGAACCCAGTCGACCGTCAGCCCGCGGCGTCCGATGAACTCAATGATTTCATCAGCCGAGTCGGTTCGCGTACGTCCGGCGTTTTCGTCGTAGTCGAGCACCGGATCGATGATCGCACAGCGATCGGTGGCAGGGTCGATACAAACATATTGCACGCTAAAGGTTTTGTGATCGAAGAAACCGACTACCTCGGGTTGATCCATATCCATTGACAAGCTCGCTTCGCTGATAACATTCCGGCGCTTTAGAGCCGTTTTTAATAACTTAAAGTATTTAACTCATAACCAAACTGCAGGAATTGTAGCCCTGCATCACCCGCTCAGCAGAAGACTTCGCCATGATCGACGCCCCGAATGCCCCTGCCGCCCACCACCGCGTTCTCATAGCCGGCGGGGGCACCGCCGGTCTGTCGGTGGCCTCGGCGCTGCTACGTCGCTACCCCGAACTCGACGTCAGCGTGATCGAACCGAATACCGACCATTACTACCAGCCCGGCTGGACGCTGGTCGGCGGCGGCGACATGCCGCAACGACATACGCGCCGGGCCCAGGCGGACGTAATGCCCGAGGGCGCCCGCTGGATACAGGACACGATCACCGGCTTCGAGCCCGAGGCAAGCCGCGTCACGCTGGCCAGCGGTGCCCAGCACGGCTACGACGTCCTGGTGGTCGCGCTGGGCCTGCAGTTGAACTGGGATGCCATCGACGGGCTTGTCGAAACCCTGGGGCGCAACGGCGTCACCTCGAATTACCATTACGACTACGCCCCCTACACCCACGAGCTGGCCAGCACGCTCGCCGGCGGGCGCGCGCTGTTCACCCAGCCGGCCATGCCCATCAAATGCGCCGGCGCACCGCAGAAGGCGCTTTATCTCACCGCGGATACGCTGCGCCGGCGCCGGGTGAATGCCAGCGTCGAGTTCTACAATCAGGGCGCGAGCATGTTCGGGGTTCCGGTCTATGCCCGCGAACTGGACAAGGTGATCGCCGGCTACGGGGCGACGCCCTATTTCGGCCACGACCTGATCGCGGTGGACGGCGAGCGCCAGCAGGCGACGTTCAAAACCGCCGAGGGCGAGGTCACACGTGATTTCGACATGCTCCACGTGGTGCCGCCTCAGTCCGCGCCCGCAGTGATTCGCGACAGTTCACTCGCAGGCGCCGCCGGCTGGGTCAGCGTGGATCGCCACCGTCTGGCGCATACCGCCTACGACAACGTCTTCGCCCTGGGCGACTGCACCGATACGCCCAACGCCAAGACGATGGCCGCCGTACGCCGACAGGTACCCACGGTGGTCGACGGCGTGTTGAACGCGCTCGAACTCGGCGGCAAAGCGCCGTTGTACGACGGCTATGGCGCCTGTCCGCTCACGGTCGAACACGGGCGCGTGCTGCTGGCGGAATTTCGCTACGACCAGGAAGTGGTATCCAGCTTTCCGCTCGACCCGCGCCAGCCGCGGCGCCTGCACTGGCTATTCAAGCGCCACGTCTTCCCTATGATGTACTGGCAAATGATGCTGCGCGGCCACGACTGGCGCCGGCCGCATCCGCGGTCACTGCCCGAACTCAGCCAGTAGCGCCTGAATCGATACAGGGCGCCGCGTGCCGGCCGATGCCTCGTGCCGGCACGCGCCCGCCCGGTTTAGAGATGGCGCTGGGCGTCGACGCTGTCGATGGCGTCCGGGCCGCCCTCGACCATGGCCGCATAGCCGCGCGCCTTGGGCAGGATCTGGCGTACATAGAAACGGGCACAGGCCTGACGGGCTTCGTAGAAGTCGGGCTCGTCGGTGCCGTTATCCAGCGCCTTCTTCGCCACGTCCGAGATACGCGCGGCATACCAACCGCCGAACACCGTGCCGCAGAGCATGAGGTAGTTGAAGGCATTGGCCATGGCCGCATCGCGCCCGGCTTCAAGCAGAGTGTTGGTCGCGGTTTCAAGCAGGTCCAGGGCATCGGACAAGGCCGGATGCTCGTTCGCGCCCTCGGCGCTGCCGTCAGCGGTGGCGCGGATATCGGCGATGAGCGCACGCATGCCGCGGCCTTCGTCGCGAATAAGCTTGCGCCCGACCAGGTCGATGGCCTGAATACCGTTGGTGCCCTCGTAGATGGGCGCGATACGCGCATCGCGCAGGTACTGGGCGGCGCCGGTTTCTTCTACGAAGCCCATGCCGCCGTGCACCTGGATACCGGTATTGGCGATATCCACGCCCAGTTCCGTGCCCCAGGCCTTGACCACGGGAATCATCACGTCCGCCCGGGCCTGGGCGGCGGCGCGCTCGTCGTCGTTGTCGCTGCGCTCCGCGATATCCAGGGCGCTGGCCGAGTCCAGGCACATCGCACGCAGCACGTCGGTCTGGGCACGCATGGACAGCAGCATGCGCTTGACGTCGCCGTGTTCGGCGATGGCACGCCCGCCCTGCTGGCGATCCCGGGCATAGGCCAGCGCGCGCTGGTAGGCGCGATCGGCGATGCCCAGGCCCTGTACGCCCATGGCATGACGCGCGGCGTTCATCATCGTGAACATATGCGCCAGGCCCTTGTTCTCTTCGCCGACGAGATAGCCGAGCGCGCCTTTGCCCTCTTCGCCGAAGGTCATGGTGCAGGTCGGGCAGGCATGAATGCCAAGCTTGTGCTCGACCGAGGCACAGCGCATGTCGTTGCGCTCGCCGGGGTTGCCGTTCTCGTCGAGAATGTATTTCGGCACCAGAAACAGCGAGATGCCTTTCACCCCGGCGGGCGCGTCGGGCAGCCGCGCGAGCACGAAATGGATGATGTTGTCGGCCATGTCGTGCTCGCCCCAGGTGATATAGATCTTCTGGCCGAACAGCCGATAGGCGTCACCGTCGGCTTGCGCCTTGCTGCGCACCTGGGCCAGATCGGAACCGGCCTGGGGCTCGGTCAGATCCATGCAGCCGGTCCACTCGCCGGTCACGAGCTTGTCGAGATAGGTCTGCTTGAGTTCGTCGTTGCCGTGGTTTTCCAGCGCTTCGACCGCGCTTGCGGTGAGCAGCGGGCACAGGGCGAACGACATGTTTGCGGCGTTCCACATTTCCATGGCCGCAGCCCCCAGCACCCGCGGCATGCCCATGCCGCCGTGATCGGCCGAGCCGGTCAGCCCGTTCCAGCCGCCTTCGACATACTGGCTGTAAGCCGCAGCAAAGCCCTCGGCCGCAGCGATGCCGTCTTCGCTCCAGTGGACACCTTCCCTGTCACCCGGCCAGTTGAGCGGCGAGAGTACGTCGGAGGCGAAGCGCGCGGCCTCGTCGAGCACCGCCGAGATGGTTTCCGGCTCGTAGTCGTCGTAACCGGGCAGGTTGCGGATGCGCTGGTCGTCCAGTACTTCGTTGAGCACGAAGAGCATGTCGCGGGTGGGTGCACGGTATTCGGCCATAGTGAGTCTCGCGGTTGAAACGAAGAAGACGACCCGCCGGCCGTCGACCAAAGCCGGCATTTTAGGGGAAAGCGCCGTTACGGGCAGCCTGTCGCAGGCGATATGACGGCGCCGCCCGCCATACGACTTGATGCGAGCCGGTCGGTTTGCGCTAAGCTATACGTATTCGAACCTGGGTTCGAGGCACGATCGGGGATCAAGACAAAGCGCGCGTCGAGCGCGTGTTCGGCTGTGCGGCTATCCATATCGCTCAGCGTGTCGCTACCAGTATCCTTGCCCGCCGGTTATCGGCGGCTTCGCCATGAGGCCGTGCCTTGCCCCGTAAACGAACCATCGCGCTGTCGCTTGCCCTTGCGCTGCTGCTGTATTTCACCCTGATCGCCGGTATCGACGCCGAGCGCACCTTCGCGGCCATGCACAAGCTGGCGGCGCACTGGTGGCTGGCGATTCTCGCCTTGTCGCTGTTCAACTATGCCCTGCGCTTCGCGCGCTGGCACGGCTATCTGTACTGGCTGGGCGACCGCGTAGGGCTTTGGCGCGACGCCTTCATCTATATCGCCGGCTTCGCGCTGACCACCACGCCCGGCAAGGCCGGCGAAGGCATGCGCTCGGTCTATCTGGTGCGTCACGGCGTGTCCTACGCCCACAGCCTGGCGGCCTTCTTTGCCGAGCGTTTCATCGATCTGCTGGCGATTGCGCTGCTGTCCACGCTGGTGCTGATCGCCTTTTCCAACTACATCTGGTGGGTCGTCGTGCCCCTGGCCGGACTGGCCGCGCTGCTGATAGCGATTCGACAGCGCCGGCTGCTCGTCTACATGCAACGGCGCACCGCCAACCCCGAGGGCAAGCTGCAGAACCTGCTGCACGGCGCGGTGTCGGCCTGGGATCAGGCCTTTGCCCTGCTCGGGCATAAACCACTCTATGTCGGGCTTTTGATCGGCCTGGTGGCCTGGGCCGCGGAAGGCGTGTCGCTGTACGTCATCGCCCATGGGCTGGATATCGAGCTGGCGTTCTTTACCGCCATCGGCATCTATGCCGTGAGCATGCTGGTGGGCGCGCTGTCGTTCATCCCCGGCGGGCTGGGCAGCACCGAGGCGGTGATGGTGCTGCTGCTCAAACTCTCCGGCGTCGATGCGACCACCGCACTGGCGATTACGCTGATCGCGCGGGTGGCCACGCTCTGGTTTGCGGTCCTGCTCGGGCTGATCAGCCTGGCCGCGATCGAACTCGACCGCCGTCGTGCGGTCTTGCCTAGCTAACCGACGCACAAAGCGCTCCATTTTTAACAGGGTCTTTCGAATGAGTTCGCAGGCTTTTTCCGAATCAGCGGCCGAAACACAGATTGCCGATATCCCGCTGGTGGTCGATATCGACGGTACGCTGGTGCATTCCGACTTGCTGGTGGAATCGGCGTTCGTGCTGGCCAAAAGCTCGCCGCAAAGCCTGGTCAGGCTGCCCGGATGGCTGCGCGCCGGCCGTGCCACGCTCAAGGCAGAAATCGCCGATCGCGCCGATCTCGGCATCGAACATCTGCCCTACAACGAAACCCTGATCGCCTATCTGAAGGAAGAGAAAGCCAAAGGCCGGCAATTGATCCTGGCGACCGCGGCGAACGAGAAATACGCCCATCAGGTGGCCGACCATCTGCAGCTGTTCGACGTGGTGCTCGCCAGCGATGCCCGCACCAATCTATCCGGCAAGGACAAGCTGGCGGCCATCCAGGCCGAAGTCGGCAACAAGCCGTTCGACTATGCCGGCGATCACGAAGTCGATAACGCCATCTGGGCCCATGCCCGCCAGGCGGTGCTGGTCAACGCCAGCGACAAGCTCGAGCGCAGCGCGAATGCCGCCTACGACGTCGGCGCGAGCTTTCCACCGGAAAAGACCAGCTGGCGGACCTGGACCAAGGCCCTGCGCGTGCATCAGTGGGCCAAGAACGTGCTGATCTTCGTACCGCTACTGGCGGCACATCAGTATGCAGACGCGACCATGGTCGGCATGGCGGTGCTGGCTTTCATTGCCTACAGCCTGCTCGCCTCGAGCGTCTATATCCTCAACGATCTGGTCGATCTCGGCGACGATCGCCAGCACCCGCGCAAGCGCGAGCGCCCGTTTGCCTCAGGGCGTATTCCCATCGCACAGGGGGTGATGGCGATTCCCGTATTGCTTGGCGCTGCGGTGGTCATAGCTGCGTTTCTGCCGCCGTTCTTCTGGCTGGTGCTCGGCTGCTACTACCTGGTCACCCTGGCCTATTCGCTCGGCCTGAAACAGCTGGCGCTCATCGACGTGCTGACCCTGGCCGCCCTGTATACGCTGCGCATCATCGCCGGCGGCGCGGCCACCGGCATTCCCCTGTCGTTCTGGCTGCTGGCGCTGTCGATGTCCATATTCCTGAGCCTGGCCATGGCCAAGCGCTGTACCGAGCTGCTGGTGATGGAAAAACACAGCGGCGATGCGCCGCTCGGGCGCGGCTATATCGCCGACGATCTGCCGCCGCTGCGTAGCCTGGGCACGGCCGCCGGCTACACCGCGGTGGTCATCCTGGCGCTGTATATCAACAGCCCCGATATCACCGATCACTATGCGCACCCGGCGCGTATCTGGCTGCTGTGCCCGGTGGTGCTGTACTGGATCAGCCGGATCTGGCTCAAGACTCTGCGCGGGCAGATGCACGACGACCCGATCGTATTCGCCGCCAAGGACAACGGCAGCCGTGTGTGCGTACTGCTGGGCGCGCTGATCATGTTCTCGGCGATCTGATGAACTTATAGGCTAGCGACATGACCGCATCGAGCCATCCATCCTGGGGTCGCTACCCGGCCAGCCGCCCGGCACAGGTCCAGCGGCCGGGCGCGCGCCCGTCTGTGCTGCCGGCCACGGATACGCCGTTGCTGGCCTACGGCAACGGTCGCAGCTACGGCGACAGCTGTCTGAACAACGACGGCACGCTGCTGGATATGGGCAGCCTCGACCGTTTCATCGCCTTCGATCCGGCCACGGGCGTCATCGAATGCGAGGCGGGCGTGCTGCTCGCCGATATTCTCGAACTGGTGGTCCCGCAGGGCTGGTTTCTACCGGTTACGCCGGGCACCCAGTTCGTCTCGGTGGGCGGCGCGATCGCCAACGACGTGCACGGCAAGAATCATCACGTGGCCGGTACCTTCGGCTGCCATGTGCGCGAACTGGAACTGTTGCGCTCCGATGGCAGCACGCTTGTCTGCACGCCGGATGACAACCCCGAATGGTTCGCGGCCACCGTGGGCGGACTGGGCCTGACCGGCCTGCTCACCCGGGCCACGATCGCGCTCAAGCGGATCGAAGGCCCGTACATGGACGTGGACACGCTGCGCTTTTCGAACCTGGACGAATTCTTCGCGCTATCCGCGGCCTCGGATCGCGACTACGAATACACCGTGGCCTGGGTGGATTGCAGCGCGCGCGGCGCCAATCTCGGCCGTGGCTGGTTCATGCGCGCCAATCACAAGCCGGCGCTCGGCCAGCAGCCGGACCCGCGCAAACGCGGCGGACCGACGTTTCCCTTCGTCACCCCGGTGTCGATGATCAATCCGCTGACCCTGCGTCCGCTCAATACGCTCTACTTCCGGCGCAAGTTCAAGGCGCGCAGCCGCGATACGCAGCACTACCAGCCGTATTTCTATCCGCTCGACGGCATCAAGCACTGGAACCGTGCCTACGGCCCGAACGGGTTTCTGCAGTACCAGTGCGTGGTTCCGCATGCGGATGCCCGCACCGCCGTGGCCGAACTGCTCGAACGTATCGCCGCCGCCGGTGCCGGGTCGTTCCTGTCGGTGCTCAAGGTGTTCGGCGATGTGCAGTCGCCGGGGCTGATGTCGTTTCCACGCCCCGGCGTGACCCTGGCGCTGGATTTCCCCAACCGCGGACGCGAGACGTTCGAACTGCTGGAGGCGCTCGACGATGTCGTACGCGCGGCCGGCGGGGCGGTGTATCCGGCCAAGGACGCGCGCATGAGCGCGGCCGCGTTCAGCGAGTATTTCCCCAATCTGGAACGCTTCCGGGGATTCGTCGACCCGGCGTTTTCCTCGAATTTCTGGCGACGCGTGACGTCGACAACAACGAGCCCTTCATGAGAAAGATCCTGATCGTCGGCGCGACCTCGACCATCGCCGAACAGACCGCCCGTCGTTTTGCCGCCAGCGGCGATGCGCTGTTTCTGACCGGGCGCAACGAAGCCCGGCTGACCGCTATCGCCGACGACCTGAAAGTACGCGGCGCAGCCACCGTGGCCACGCAGGTGATGGACGCCGACGACCTGGCCGCCCATGCACCGATGATCGATGCCGCCGAGGCCGCGCTTGGCGGCCTGGATACGGTGCTGGTCGCCTATGGCACCCTGCCCGATCAGCAGGCCTGCGCGGCCGATCCCGCCGCCGCTGTTGCCGCCTGGCATACCAATGCGGTGAGCGTTGTTGCCCTGCTCACCGATATCGCCAATCGTTTCGAGCGCCAGGGCCACGGCACGATCGCCGCGATCTCCTCGGTGGCCGGCGATCGCGGCCGCGCCAGCAACTATGTCTATGGCAGCGCCAAGGCCGGCCTGAACGCGTTCATGGACGGCCTGCGCCATCGGCTGTTCAAGGCCGGTGTGCAGGTGGTGACCATTCGCCCGGGCATGGTCGACACACCCATGACGGCCGATTTCGACAAGGGCCCGTTGTTCGCCAGCCCGGAAAAGGTCGGCGGCGATATTCACCGGGCCATCGAGAAGGGCACGGCGGTGTGCTACACGCCGGGCTTCTGGCGTTTGATCATGACCATCATCACGGCGCTCCCCCGCGCGATCTTTCATCGAACCGGGCTATGAGTGGGCCCATGAAGAAAGACGCGTTTCATTACCCGTCGACCAAGCCGGCACTCTGGCTGGTCGGCCTGTATGCGCTGTCGCGGCTTTGCTTCTACGCGGCCGGCGTGCGCTTCGACCTGGAGCCGATCGCGACCTCCTGGCAGATCCTCGATCCGGTACTGCTACGCGAGAATCTGGCCGAAAGCCTGTTCTACATGCCGGGTCAGCCGCCGCTGTACAACCTCGTCATCGGACTCGTGCTCAAGCTCGGCGACGATCCGCTCACGCTCACCATCGCGTTTCGTACGCTCTATAGCGCCCTGGCCATCGCGAGCGTGCTGCTGCTGTATTCGCTGGTACGCAAGCTCACCGACAACGCAAAGCTGGCGTTCGGCGTGGCCGCGTTGTTCATGCTCACCCCGGCGCTCGTACTTTACGAAGCGATCCCCTATTACACGCTGATGATTCTGGCGCTGCTGGGCACCATCGCCTGGCTGTTTCATCTGTGCATGGAGCGCTTCACGTTCGTCCGGGCGCTGGCCATGTTCTTTGCCATGGCGGCGCTGATCTACACGCGCTCGATGTTTCAATGGCAGTGGTTCGTGGTGCTCGCCCTGTTCTGTGGCCTGGTACTGCCGGGCTATCGCAAGGCGGTGTTCGCGGCGGCGATCGTGCCGCTGGCGCTGGTGTTCGCGCTTTACGGCAAGAACGTCATGGTGACCGGTCATTTCGCCACGTCGGACTGGATGGGCATGAGCCTGTCCAAGCTCACCACGCTCGCCATCGACAAACCCGAACGCCAGCGTCTGGTCGAGGCCGGCGAACTCTCCGACATGGCGCTGATGGACTTTCCCTTCAACACGCCCGAGGCCTATGCCGACATCTTCGACGATGTGGCGCCCACCGGCATTACCGTGCTCGATCAAAGGCGCAAGTCCACCGGCCACGTGAACTACAACCACCTCGCCTATGCGGATGTATCCGAACAGGCGCTGGAAGACGCGATTGCCTCGGTACGCATCCACCCCGAGGTGTATCTGCGATCCATGGGCACGGCCTGGCTGATGTTCATGCGCCCCTCCAGCGACTACCCGTTCCTGAAGAACAACCGCGCCGCGATCGAGCCCTACAGCCGTGCGTTTTCGCTGCTGCTGGCCGGCCAGCCCGAGTACCCGGCCGAGCCGGAATTCGATCTCGAAACCGGCCAGATCGGTATCTTGATTGCCATCGGCTATACGCTGGCGGTGCTTTACGGGCTGTTCATCCTGCTGCGCTGCCTGCTGCGACGCAGGGTCAGCGCCGTGGATGCCACGCTGATCTTTCTGTGGCTGAACATCATGTACGTGAGCGTGATCGGCAACGCCTTCGAAGTGGACGAGAATCAGCGTTTTCGTTTTTCCGTGAACCCGTTCATCGCCGCCACGCTCGCGGTGATGGCCGCGCGGGCGCTGCACTGGCTGCGCGGCCGCGGGCGGCGGGAACAACCGGAACGGCTGTAGACGCTACAACGCGTCCCGGATACCAATGAAGACCGGCTTCAAGCGGTTATAGAGACCGGTGAATACGTCGCGGTAGAGGCGTTCATAGAGGGCGACCGCGCCCGGCTCGGGCTCGAAGCGCTCGCCCTCGTGCACCATCGCTCGCGCCGCGCTGGCATGATCGGCGTACCAGCCCAGGCCCACCGCGGCGTTGATCGCGGCCCCCAGGCCGCTGGTTTCATGCGTATGCGTGCGCTCGGCCGGTAATGCGAAGACGTTGGCCAGTATCTGCATGGCCTGATCGGACTGGGAACCGCCACCGGAAACCCGCAGCCGCGTGATCGGCGTGCGGCTGCGCTTTTCGATACGTTCGCGGCCTTCGCGCAGGGCAAACGCCAGGCCTTCGAGGATTGCCCGGTAGACATGGGCACGGCTGTGGGCATCGGTAAAGCCGATGATCGCACCGCGTGCCTCGGGCCCGGGTATGCGCACACCCGGCGACCAGGTCGGCAGCACGATGAGTCCGTCGCTGCCCGGCGCGATGGGCGCGATACGCTCGTCGAGCAGCGCCTCGGCGGCGCGCTGTTCGCGGGCGGCCGCATCGACGGTATCCGGCGCGAATTCCTGCTTGAACCACGACACCAGCCAGAAGCCACGATAAATCTGGATTTCATCGGTGAAATGGCCGGGCATGGCCGCCGGATAGGCCGGCACGAAGCGCGTGACCTCGCGATAGACGTCGCGACAGGTATTGATGGTCGCGGTGGTACCCAGCGATACGCAGGCCGTTTTAGGCGTAATGGCGCCGCAGCCAAGCACTTCGCAGGCCTTGTCGGCGCCCGCGCTGAACAGGGGCAGCCCGCGTGCAAGCCCCAGGGCCTCGGCCGCCGACGCGCTGAGCTCGCCGAGGGGTTCGCCCGGCTCGACCAGCTCGGGCAGCTGTTCTCGTTCGACGGCCACGGCCTGCCATTTCCAGTCGCGCGCGGCGGCCCAGCGTCGCCGCTTGTAGTCGAACGGCAGATAGCCCACCTGCGCGCTTACGCTATCGCGCCATTCGCCGATCAGCCGGTGGACCAGATAACCCGACAACAAGACCGCCCGGCGCGTGCGCCGATGCGCTTCCGGTGCATGCGCCGCACGCCAGTTCGCCGGGGCGGCGCGCTGGAAGGCATCGATGGTGGCAGTCAGCCCCAGGCCGGCGAACAGCCCCCGCCACAGCCACGGCAGGGACGGGACATGCGCTGCGCGACGCTTGTCGAGCCAGGAGATGGCCGGGCCGATGGGCTCGTCGTCGGCGTCCACGAACACGCTGGTGGCACGTTGCGCCGTCAGTGCGAGGCCCGCAATCCGGCCGGCGAGCGCGGGATCGTTCGCATGCAGCTGCTGGCAGGCCGAGACCATGGCCTGCCAGAAAACGCGCGCATCCTGTTCGGCATGGCCTGGCTGCGGCGCGTGATAAGGCGGCTCGATCGGGATCTGGGCACGCGCATGCAGCCTGCCCTGACCGTCGAACACCAGCGCGCGCACGCTCTGGGTGCCGACATCAATGGCCAGCAGTCGGTCGCCATCGCTCATACCGGCGCGTGTACCCGGTGCCAATGGGCTCGATAGCGCTCGACTTCGTCGTTCCAGCGCGCCGCGTCCCAGCCGAGCGTATCGCGCACCAGCGGTTCCAGAGCGGGCAGTTCGGCCAACCCGCCCTGCTCGAGCAGCAGCCCGGCGCGCGTACGCCGCAGCAGCAGATCGTCCAGATGGGCGACTGCTTCGTGACTCAACGCAAACCGCAGCTCACGAAAACGATAGTCGGTGGTCCCGAGCGCGCGCGCGTCGTCGGCCCGTGCGAACATCCCGGCGAACGCTGGACCATGGCGCACGCCTCCGCGCGTCTGCGCGTCGGCGCCCACGGCATGGATAATCGGTGCCTTGTCGTTGCGCACGAAGCGCCGGCCGAGAGCCTGGCCGACCTGTTCGAGCACGTCGTTGGCGGTTACACGAAAGGTCGTCAGCTTGCCGCCGGTAACGGTAATCAGCCCCCGTTCGCGCTCGATCGAGGATTCGCGCGATTCCTGCGAGGCCGAGGCACCCGGCTCGCCGCGCACGATCGGCCGTACTCCGGCAAAACAGGACAGCGCATCGGCTGCCTGCATATTGCGGGCAGGAAAATAATGCCGGGCGGCAGCGATCAGATAATCGGACTCGGCCGCGCTCATGCGGGGCACCTCGTCCATCGGCTTCTCGTGATCGAGATCGGTGGTACCGAACACGGTCGCGCCCTGCCAGGGAATGGCGAAAAGCGGGCGGCGATCGTCCGGATGAAACAGCGTGATCGCCCGCCCGACCGGCAACACATGGAACGGGAATACGAAATGCGACCCGCGCAGCGGGCGCAGCTGGGCCGCACCTTCGACCTGGGCACGCAGCCGATCGCTCCAGGGCCCGGTGGCATTCACTACCACCGCGGCCCGTATATCGAAGCAGCGACCGGTTTCGCGATCGGCCACGCGGGCGCCGTTGACGGTATCGCCGTCGAAAAGCAGCTGCTCGGCCCGGACATAGTTGGCCGCCAGTACGCCGTGGCTGCGTGCTTCGATAAGTACGCGCAGGGTCAGCCGGACATCGTCGGTGAGCGCATCGCGATAGACGAAGCCGCCCTTCAGGCCATCGCGGTTGAGATAGGGCATATGGGCGCCGAACTCGGCCGGCTTCATGTAGTGCGAATAGCGCTTGCGCGCCATGAAGTCGTAGGCGCCCAGCGCGGCCTGCAGCGCCCAGCGCCCCGGCTTGTCGTGGGCATAGACCGGCAGCATGAAATCGAGCGGGGTGACCAGCCCCGGCAGGTCATGCATCAAGCGCTGGCGCTCCTGCACCGACTCACGGGTGAGCCGCCAGTCGCCGCTGGCCAGATAGCGCAGGCCGCCGTGTACGAGCTTCGACGACCAGCTCGAGGTGCCCGAGGCAAAGTCGTTCTGTTCGATCAGCGCGACGCGCAGGCCGGCACGCGCAGCCTGCAGCGCCACGCCGGCGCCGGTGATACCGCCGCCGACAATCAGCACGTCGAATGCCCGCTCGGCGGCCGCCTCGAACTGCGATCGCCAGTCTTGTGTCCACATACGCTAGGCCTGTTTCGCGATCAGTTTATGCGGGTTCATCATGCCCTGCGGATCCAGTTCGGCAAGGGCCGCGCGAATCAGGTCGATACCGGCCTCGCCCTTCTCGGCGGCCAGATACGGTGCATGATCGGTGCCAACGCCGTGCTGATGACTGATGGTGCCGCCGCAATCCACGATCGCCCTGCTCACCGCCTGCTTGAGCGCACGCCAACGGCCCATATCGGTGGCGTAATCCGCGCCGCGACGCCAGACCACCGTCATATAGATACTGCAGCCGCTGCCGTAGACGTGGGACAGATGCGCGAACGCCAGTGCCCGTTCGTCGAAGGCCTGCAGCGCCGTATGCGCGGCCTGCTGCATGGCGCTCATCGTGGTCGTGGCCTGGGACCAGGGCACCGCGGTTTCCATGGTGTCGACGGCAAAGCCGGCGTCCCAGAGACCGTTGCGCAGATAGGCGCCGGCGAAGCGATTCTTCGCCCAGATACGGCCCATCGCCCGACCGACGTGCACGCCACCAGCACGCCGGGCCAGCGCCAGCACATCGGCACGCAGCCGATATGCCTGACGACGATCGCCGGTCACCCCGATCATCATCAGCGCCGGGCGGTTACCGATGCCGCGCACGCCAAGATAGCGGCGCAGCCAGGCGATCGCCGAATCGTGGCCGGCGATACGCAGCTGGGTATCGGTTTCTTCTTCGTTGGAAACACGCAGCATCGAGACCGCCAGCCCGGACTGGGTAATCGTGCGCGCTGCCGTGAGTGCCGAGGGCCAGTCGGCAAAAAACACGGCATGAAACGCTTCACGTTCGGCCACGGGCATGATGTGCACTGCGGCTTCGGTGACGATACCCAGCCGGCCTTCGCTGCCCAGCACCAGCTGACGCAGATCCGGACCGGCCGACGAGGCCACCGCCCCGCCGACGTCCAAATCCGTCTTTGGACAGACCAGCCGTGCCCCGTTGAGCAGATTCTCGATACGGCCGTAGCGGCGCGACTGTTGCCCGGCAGAGCGCGTGACCACCCAGCCGCCCAGCGTGGAATAGTCGAACGATTGCGGGTAGTGGCCGAGCATGAAGCCGTGCGCGCGCAGCTGTGCTTCGAGCACCGGCCCGGCGGCCCCGGCGCCGATGCGTGCCGTTCGGTTGATGACGTCGATATCGAGCAGACGCGCATGCCGGCTCATGTCCACGCTCAGCACCGGACGCCCGTCGTCGACCACCTTCAGGTGACCAACCACGCTCGTACCGCCGCCGTAGGGAATGACCACGGCGCCGGCTTCGCGCGCGGCATCGACCACCGACCGGGTCTGTTCATGCGTTTCCGGACACGCCACCGCATCCGGAAACGGGCCGACATGACCATGACGAAGCGCGGCCCAGTCGGCAAAGCTCTGGCCGTGCGCATGGCGCAGCCGCGCCTCGGCCGAGCAGTCGAAGCCGGGAATACCTGCCAGGCGCGACTCGGGCACCTGGGCACAGGCATTGGCCAGGCTCTCGTCCGGCGGCACCTGCCCCCGCCCCAGCCGCGATTCGAGAAAAGCGCGGGCCGTGGTCGGCAGCTCCTTGGCAACGGTGTCGTCGCCCCATCCATTCCATCGCCTCATGCGAGTCGTGCCGGTTGTCGATCAATATGTCGAAAGTAGCTAAATTTCGCGTCAAAAAAATTGACTCTAAACGCAACCCGGCCACAATACGCATGGCGCAAACCCGGGAACATCGCATGCCAGCCACGGTCGCCGCATCGCTGATTCGCGCCCTGCTCGATTATCTGCAAGCCCAGGGGCTCGATCGCAGCCGGCTGCTTGAACACGTCGCACTCGAGCCGGCCGGGCTCGTATCGCCCCAACGCAGTATCGAGGCCGTTTATTACGAGCGGCTCCTGGCTGAGGGCATGGCACGACTGCACAACCCCCTGCTCGGACTCGAATTCGGCATGGCCGCCGAGCCTGCCCGCTGGGGCCGCCTGGGTTTTCTGCTGCGCCATTGCGCCACCCTCGGCGAGGCATTGTCCTATCAGGCGCGGTTTGCACACCTGGTCAACGCGATCGGCGAAGGACGTCTGCTGCAGCGCGCCAACGATGTGGTTATCGAATGGCATAGCAGCCGGCGCGTCATGCCGGCAGTGATCGAGGAAGCCTTTGCCGCCTGGTTGGGCTTCGCGCGCTGGGCACGAGGTGAAAACGAATCGCCGCAAAGCGTCGAGTTCAGCCATCGCGCCCAGGGCGATCCCGCGATTTATCGCCGATTCTTCAATTGCGAGGTACGCTTCGACCGTGACGCCTGCCGGATCTGCTTCGATCCAGCCCTGCTGGCTCTACCGCTGCGGCGGGGCGATTCCGAATTGACCGCCCATATACGCGCCGAGTTCGACCAGAGCCTGCGCCGGGCCGCCTCGCTCGACACCCTGCAGGCGCTCAACGCCTGGTTGCAGAAGCGTATCGGCTCGCCGCCGCCGACGCTCGGCGAAGCCGCCATCGCGCTGGCTCTCAACGAACGTACGCTTCAACACCGCCTGCAGCTTGAGAACACCACCTTCCGGCGCAGCCTTGACGAAGCCCGGCATACGCTTGCCCTGCGTCATATGGCCGACGCCGGGCTATGCATCGGC
>NZ_CAXGSH010000002.1:0-100780 GCF_964012375.1 uncultured Salinisphaera sp. | reverse complement strand
TGTCGGGCGTATTCCGCTTGTTCTTGTACGTGGTGTAGAAGAACCCGGTATCCGCGGTCGAGACCATGCGTACTTTTTCGCGCATTATGCTTTCTCCTGCTTGCGGATCTTGGCAAGCACGGTGTCGATACCCTGGCGGTCAATGATGCGCATGCCCTTCGCAGAGACGCGCAGGCGCACATAGCGCTTTTCAGATTCCACCCAGAAACGGTGCCAGTGCAGGTTGGGCACAAAGCGACGTTTCGTCTTGTTGTGGGCGTGCGAGACGTTGTAACCGGTGACCGGCTTCTTGCCGGTAACCTGACAGATCTGGGACATGACTAACTCCTGGGTCGCGCGCTCATGCGTCAGCGAGCCGCGCATTTAACCATCAAAAACCGCGCGACACAACCGTTGTGCGCCAGAAATCGCGGGCGGCATCGCCAAAGCGAGCCGCCCACAGCGTGCGTCAGGGTACTAGAAATTCACCCGGGCGCCGAGGCGGATTTCGTTATCGAAACCGAGATCGCGGTTCGCGGTTTCGATATCGCTGGCCTCGAAGGCGGCGGTCAGGGCGACGGCGTCGTTGATATGACCCAGCGCGCGTACGCCATAACGGATGCCGTCGGCGCTGCCCAGGCCGGCGCCCAGCGTGCCGTAATCGACCCAGCCGAGGTGCGGGTTGATTTCGATCTGCGGGTCGACCATCCAGCGCAGGCCCACATCCGCGCCATAGCCGTTGGAATCGGCGTCGCGATTGCCGGTGCCGGGCACGTTCTCGAGGTTCAGGCGCTCGAACGAGACCTGACCGTAGTAGCCCACGCCGGTGCCGTCGCCGCGGCCGAAGTCGTAGAAGTCGTTGGCGCCCACGCCGATGCTGGTGCGGTTGGCGTCGAACGAACTGCTGTCGACGTCGAGCCAGTCGTAGCGGCCGTTGACGAACACATTCGGCGTGATCGCGACCGAGCCTTCCAGCGCGTAGCCGTCGTAATCCTGGCCGGTGCCGTTGGCGTTGCCGTCGACGACCCAGTCGCCCTGGAAATAGCTGTAGCTCGGGGCGCCGGGCATATCGTTGGGTGCGGCGAAGCCAACCAACGGCACAACGGCGAGCCCAAGGGCAATGGCAGTATTTTTCATGTGGATCATTCTGAGTTGTTCGTGGAGGTCGTTTCTGCTCAAGGATTTGAACAGAAAGGATTTATACGATGGTGGCGCTGGCTTTGGAGTCTGTCAAAGACCAACGGCTTGCAGGCTTTAAATAAAACACCCCGCCGTAGCGGGGTGCCGGGACCGCGGCCGCGCACCCGCGCGACCGCATGAACCTATACGCGTTCGCCTAGAAGCTGTAACGCGCGCCGACGCGGACTTCGTTGCCGAAGTCGAGATCGGCAGCACCGATGTCGTAATCGGTCTTGGCGTATTCGGCCGACAGCGCCAGGTTGTCGGTCAGGTAGCCAACCGTGCGCAGGCTGTAGCGCATGCCGTCGGCCTTGCCCAGATCGACGCCGTCGCCGGAGTTGCTGCCGTAGTCGACATAGCCGATGTTCGGGTTGATTTCGACGGCCGGATCGACCATCCAGCGCAGGCCGGCGTCGATGCCGTAGCCGGTCGCGCTGGTATCGGCGCTGCCGACGACGTCGTCGAACTGCAGGCGCTCGTAGGACACCTGACCGTAGTAGCCCAGGCCGGTGCCTTCCGCGCCGCCGTAGTCGTAGAAATCGTTCAGGCCCACGCCCAGGCTGCCGCGGTCGACGTCGGTACGGGAATTGTCCACGTCGAGACGGTCATACCGGCCCTTGACGTAGACGTGCGGCACGATTGCGGCCGAACCTTCGAGACCGAAACCGTCGTAGTCGGCGCTGGTGCCGTCGATCTTGCCGTAGGGGATGTAGTCACCCTGGACATAGGTATAGCTCGGACCCTCGTGGTTCGTCGGGGCCGCCATGGCGGCAAACGGTACGCAGGCGGCGCTAAGCAGGATCGCGGTCTTTTTCATGATGTACTCCAAATCGGTGGTGCCGGAAGCGGTTCCGGCTGCGGACAGAGCGTCTGTCTGCGCACATCATCTTAATTTTAAATTAACGAAACATTAACGCGAGCGTTAAGGTGTCTGAATGCCTTGGGTTATCGAGGTTACAGCAAGCCGCGTTCGGCGAAAGAGACGGTCTGGCGCGCAGCGATGACCAGGTGATCGAGTACGCGCACGTCCACCAGCGCGAGCGCGTCGGCCAGGCGATGAGTGATATCGCGGTCGGCGGCGCTGGGTTCGGCCACCCCGGACGGGTGGTTGTGCGCCAGGATGACGGCCGCGGCGTTGTGGCGCAGCGCGGCCTTGACCACTTCGCGTGGATAGACCGCCGCGCCATCGATGGTGCCGCGAAAGAGTTCCTCGAAGGCGATGACGTGATTGCGGGTATTGAGGAACACGCAGGCAAACACCTCGTGCGGCACATGCGCTAGCTTGAGGGTGAGATAGCGCCGGGTGGCCTCGGGCGCGGACAGCACGTCCACCTCGGCCAGCGTTTCCGTGGCGTGGCGACGGGCCATTTCCATCACGGCCTGCAGCTGCGCGAACTTGGCCACGCCCAGGCCGCGGGTCGCACAGAAGGTTTGCTGGTCGGCGGCCAGTAGCGCGCCGAGGCTTTCGTATTCGCTGAGCAGTTGCCGGGCGAGATCGACCGCACTTGCGCCGCGTACGCCCACGCGCAGGAATATCGCCAGCAGCTCGGCGTCGGAAAGCGCGCCCGCGCCGCGCGCCAGCAGTTTTTCCCTGGGCCGCTCCGCGGCCGGCCAGTCGGAGATACCCATGCAATGCCCCCTGTCTTTGGTCAACGTCAGTCGCAGCGGTTGATCGTCAGCATGTTCTGAAAATAGCTTCATGCTGAATTGATAATCCTGTCGTCCGGGGCGGGCGGCGTCCAGTCAGATAGGTACAATGCTGGGCATGTCCATGCTTGCCCATCGCAAAATTCTGCTCGGCGTTACCGGGAGCATCGCCGCGTACAAGGCAGCCGCGCTGACGCGTCGGCTGGTGGAGGCCGGCGCCGAGGTCCAGGTGGTGATGACCGAGTCGGCGAAGCGCTTCATCACGCCGATGACGCTGGCCGCGCTGTCCGGTCGCGGCGTGCGCGACAGCCTCTGGGACGAGACCGCCGAACTGAACATGGGCCATATCGAACTGGCTCGCTGGGCGGACCTGATCGTGATCGCGCCGGCCACGGCCGATACGCTGGCCCGGCTGTGCGCGGGGCGCGCGGACGATCTTTTGTCCACGCTGTGTCTGGCAAGCCATGCCGATGTGCTGGTTGCCCCGGCCATGAACCACGTCATGTGGGCCCATCCTGCGACCTGCGCCAATGTCGAAACACTGCTTGCACGCGGCGTACATATGGTCGGCCCCGCGGAAGGTGAACTCGCCGAACGCGAAACCGGGGCCGGGCGCATGGTCGAACCCGAAGCGATTCGCGACGCCGTCGCGGCCTATTTCGATGCCACCAGCGAGGATGGTCTGCTTGCGGGCCGGCATGTGGTGATCACGGCCGGGCCTACGCGCGAAGCGCTGGATCCGGTGCGTTTCATCACCAATCATTCCTCGGGCCGCATGGGCTATGCCCTGGCCGCGGCCTGCGTGGATGCGGGCGCGATCGTTACGCTCGTCTCCGGGCCGACCGCGCTCGACGTGCCGCCCGGCGTGGAGCGGGTGGACGTCCAGTCGGCGGCAGATATGCACGCGGCCGTCATGGCGGTAATCGATAGCGCCGATGTGTTCATCGGTGCGGCGGCGGTCGCCGATTATCGGCCAGCGACCACCGCCGCCGACAAGATCAAGAAATCCGAAGGCGATACCAGCCTGGCGCTCACTCGCACCCGCGACATCATTGCCGACGTGGCCGCCGCCCATCCCTATCTGTTCACGGTGGGCTTTGCCGCCGAAACCACGGGCATGCAGGCCAGCGCCCGGGCCAAGCGCGAGCGCAAGAAACTGTCCATGGTGGCGGGCAATATCGTCGGCCCGGAGCATGCCTTCGGGCGCGAGGACAACGCGCTTTATGTGGTCTGGGAAGGCGGCGAGCGTGAACTCGCGAAAGCCAGCAAGCACGAGCTGGCCGAACAGCTGGTCGCGCTTATCGCCGAGCGCATGGCCGCCGAAGTCGGCCTGCTGCCCGATTCATCCGAAGGAACGCTGTAATGGCCAGCCTGCAAGTCAAGGTACTCGACCCGCGCTGGGGTCGCGATTTCGATCTGCCGCAGCGGGCCACGGCCGGTTCGGCCGGGATCGATCTGCGCGCCATGCTCGAGGCGCCGCTAACCCTCGCGCCGGGGGCCTGCGAGCTGATTCCCACCGGGCTTGCGGTTCATATCGCCGACCCGAACCTGGCCGGCATGATTCTGCCGCGGTCCGGGCTGGGGCATAAGCACGGTATCGTTCTCGGGAATCTGGTCGGTCTGATCGATTCCGACTATCAGGGGCCGTTGATGGTGTCCTGCTGGAACCGCGGCACGGCCGAATTCACCATCGATGTCGGCGAGCGTATTGCCCAGTTCGTGCTCGTGCCGGTGGTCGCCCCCGAGCTCGAGGTGGTCGAGGCCTTCGACGACAGCGCGCGCGGCGCAGGCGGCTTCGGTTCGACCGGCACGCGGTAGGGCGGGCATGCAGCCCCGATTCGATGCGGCCTTTGCGATCGTGCTCGATCGCGCATCGCGGGTGTTGTTGTGCCACCGTACCGATCGCGACGCCTGGAATCTGCCGGGCGGCGGGCGTATGCCGGGCGAGTCGCCGCGCCAGACGCTGGTGCGCGAGGTTCACGAAGAAACCGGGCTGCGGGTCGCGCTCGCCCGTCGCATTGGGTGCTATCGCGTGCCGAGTCAGGCCGTTGTCGTACAAACCTGGCAGTGCACTGTGGTCGGCGGTACCTTGCGCTGCAGTGATGAAGCCGACCGGATCGACTGGTTTTTTCATACGGCCCTGCCGGCAACGACTTTGCCGCGTCATGCCGAACGCGTTGCCGACGCCCTGGCGGGCGACCCCCGTTTCTTACGAAGAACGCAGTAACATCTCGACGCTATGACCCCGTTCGAACAGAACAAACGTATGTCTCTCGATCCCGAACAGGCCGCACGCGTGGCCCGCGTGCTGGGCGAAGCCTTGCCCTATATCCGCCGTTTTGCCGGCAAGACTGTGGTGATCAAGTATGGCGGCAACGCCATGACCGATCCCGAACTGAAGTCCGGTTTTGCCCGCGATATCGCGCTCATGAAGCTGGTCGGCTTCAATCCCGTGGTGGTGCACGGCGGTGGGCCGCAGATCGGCAAGCTGCTCGAGCGCGTCGGCAAGCAGACCGAGTTCATCAAGGGCATGCGGGTCACCGACGAGGAAACCATGGACGTGGTCGAAATGGTGCTCGGCGGGCTGGTCAACAAGGAAATCGTGAATCTCATCAACCAGCACGGCGGCCGTGCGGTGGGGTTGACCGGCAAGGACGGCGGGCTGATTCATGCGCGCAAGCTCGCGCTGGTGGGTGACGATACCGACCTCGGCTTCGTCGGCGAGGTGTCGCATATCGACCCGCATATCGTGAAACGCCTGGAGGCGGACGACTTCATCCCCGTGATCGCCCCGATCGGGGTGGGCGCGGACGGGCGCAGCTACAACATCAACGCCGACCTGGTGGCGGGCAAGATTGCCTCCGTGCTGGAAGCCGAAAAGCTCATGCTGCTCACCAACACCCCCGGCGTGCTCGACGGCGAGGGCCATCTGCTGACCGGCCTGGCACCGGGGCAGGTGCGGGAACTGATCGACAGCGGGGTGATTCACGGCGGCATGCTGCCCAAGATCCAGTGCGCGCTGGATGCCGTGGCTTCGGGGGTCACCTCGGCCCATATCGTGGATGGCCGGGTGGAAAACGCGGTGTTGCTGGAGCTGTTTACCGATGCCGGCGTGGGCACCCAGATCACCCGTCAGCCGGCCGAGCCCCCGGCCGCCAACGAGCCCGAGCCGGCCTGAAGTCCAGGCCGGCTCGGGCGCTTTGCCGGTGGTGTTTAATCGGGCCTAGAAGCTGGCCCAGTCGGCGTCTTCTTCCTCGAGCTTCGACTGGGCTCTGGCAGCGCTTTGCTTCGGTTTTGCAGGCGCAGGCGCGGTGCTCGGCTTGCTCGATGTGGCCGTCGGCGTCTTTTCGGCCGCCGCATGAGGCGCTGGCGCGTTCGTCGCCTGATCGGGCAGCTGGAAGAATGCGATCTGTTTGTCGAGGCTGGCCGCCTGTTCTTCCAGCGACACGCTCGCTGCCGCCGACTCCTCGACCAGCGAGGCATTCTGCTGGGTCATGGTATCCATCTGCGATACCGCGATATTGACCTGGTCGATACCGTTGGCCTGTTCGTTGCCGGCGGCCGCGATTTCGGAGATGAGATCGCCCACCTTGTTGATCGATTCGACGATTTCGCTGAGCACCTCGCCGGACAGGGCCACCTGCTTGGAGCCGTCGGCCACCTTGTTGGCGCTGTCTTCGACGAGTTTCTTGATGTCCTTGGCCGCAGCCGCACTGCGGCTGGCAAGGTTGCGTACCTCCGAGGCCACCACGGCAAAGCCGCGGCCCTGCTCGCCAGCGCGCGCCGCTTCGACCGAGGCGTTGAGTGCGAGCAGGTTGGTCTGGAAGGCGATATCGTCGATCAGCCCCACGATTTCGCTGATCCGTCGGCTCGAGGCGTTGATTTCGTCCATGGCCTGGACCGCGGTCTGGACCACCGCGTTGCCTTCGCCCGCGCGGCTGCGCACCTGGCGCGCGAGTTGATCGGCCTGCGCCGAGTTGTCGGCGTTCTGCTTGACCGTCGAGGTCATCTGTTCCATCGATGCCGCGGTTTCTTCCAGATTGGCGGCCTGCTCCTGGGTGCGCGTACTCAGTTCGTCGTTGCCCAGCGCGATCTCGCGGGCGCCGGTATAAACGCTTTCGCTGAGCTGGCGCAGGCTGAGTACCAGAGCAGCAAGGGTCTGGCGCTGTTTGCTCATCGCGGTGAGCAGCTGGGCGATTTCATCGCGCCCGTCCACGGATATATCGCGGCGCAGGTTGCCGCCTGCCACATCCTCGACCACACCCACCGCATACCGCACCGGGCGGGTGATGCTGCGGGTGATCAGCCACGCCAGCAGTACGGCCAGCACGACGCAGACCGCCGCGAACGCCAGCAGCGCGACCAGCGCCTGCTGTTGCTGAGCGTTCATGACCTCGACCATTTCCGCCATATGGGCCTCGGCTTCGATGTCTATATCGTGCGCGATCTGCTCGAACTGGTTAATGGGCGCCTTGTACTCTTCCAGGGCAGCGTCGGCGGCGTTGGTCGATACCAGCTCGCCATCCCGGATGCGGTCATGGATTCGGTTGAAGCCGTCGCCGTAGGTGCCGAGCAGTGTGGCGGCCTGCCGATAGAGCGCGCGTTGTTCATCGCTTTCGGCGGTTTGCGCGCCACGGCGCACGGCCTCGGCCAGTGCGGCGTAGTTGTCGTCCCATTTCTGCTTGAACGCCGCACGTTCCTGTGCATCGTCGATGCTGATCAAGACGTCTTTCTCGTAGCGCCGGGCATCCAGCGCCTGGTTCTGAAGCTTGACCGCGTTCAGGGCGACCTGGGTATCGACCTGAATGGCGCGGTCGGCGGTTGCCGACACGTGTCTAAGGCCGTAGGTCGCCACGGCGGTATCGATGATCAGGAGCAGCGTCAATAGCCCAAAGCCAAGGGCGAGGCGCGAGCCGATAGTCAGACGGTTGAGCATTAAATGGGCCGGTAGAAGATGACAATTTTCTTATCGGCCTAATTGGGTATTGATTTAAGTTTTTTTTTGTGTGCAATTTGCACCGATAGTGCTTTGGTCGCAGATCCAGCCGGCAAATACGCCGGACTCGTGGCCTGAAAGCCGCGCCGTAAAAAGGCTTCACGGCCTCTTCGTCCGCTCCGAAGGCAGCAATGAATCGATAAGAATCCGACGGTTAGGAATATGCTGCAAAGCGCAAAATTAGCGCAGCGCACCGCGCCGGGTCAGGAAATCGGCGCTTGGATCGATGACGTATATACAGTGATCGTCGACAAACGCGACGAACGGGCCGCCCAGGGCACGAGGGGCGGTGTGATCGTCATCTGCCGATGCCGGCTTGTCGCGACAGCCACGCGATACGACCGAGCCGACGCTGCGCCATCGGCCATCGATTTCGGCGAACGCCGTGCCGTAGCGGTTGTTACCGCCGCTGCGCGTGATCTCCCACCAGAACGTCATGTCGGCGTGCACTGCCTGTACGAGCCGGCATTGCCGCGGCGATCGCAGGCAGCGCGGGCTTGCCTGCACGGCCAGTTTTGCGACTTGTTCCGGCACGCGAACATCGCTCGGCACGATGTCAAAAGCAGCGGCGACGGCTTCGGGGTCGCGGGTATCGAGCAACGGCTCGGGGTCTGCAGCCGTCGGGCTTTTCATAACGCGGGCAATGCGTTGGGCGGCCGCGGGGTGCTCGGCGGCAAAATCGCTGTCGCGCAGGCGCTTTAACTCGGCCATGCCATAGGGGCCGAGCTCGCGGCGCAGATAGGCGTAGTCGAAGCGCTCCGGTGCGATGCGGGATTGGAGCAGCCGTTGCGCTTGATCGTGGGCGCTCAGCGCGCGCAGATCGGCCAACGGGGTGTTGACCAGAATGAGTGTGCCGGCTACCACCAGCCCCAGCACGACGTTGATTCGTTGCAGCCGCGCGCTGGCCTTTGTCGGCGAGCAGAGGATGACCAGCGCATAGCCGAGCGCGTAGGCGGCGATAAACGCCAGCATGATCGCGGCCCAGAGCCGGTCGACGCTGAGGCCGTGCTGGTCGATACGCAGGCCGAGTGCCCAGGCGGCCAGGGCCACGTTGATCGGCAGTATGACGACAGCCAGCCAGATCAGCGCCCGTACCGGCCGGGGATAGCCGCTGTCGCTAGCGTCGGGCAGAAATGCGGTGGCGAACAGGGCCAGCAGCACCAGGCTGAGGGCCATCATCAGCGAAGCCGCCTGGCCGGTGTCCCATATCGGTTCCAGGCCAACCCAGGGCAGGGCCAGCACGAACAGCAGGATCGCAGTGGCCACCGGCACCAGCAGGACCCGTAGCAGGGCACGGCTCATCGCGCTCAAGGTGGCGATCAGCCGCGGCTGGCTACGGATAACCGCCAGCGCGATGCCGGCGATCAGCCCATGACACAGCCAGACGAACAGCGGCTGCTGGAACAGCCAGGAGAACAGGCGAATGCCGATCGCGTCGAACAGCGCGGCCCAGAGCGCAAGCAGCGCCCAGGCGATGCCCGAAAAGACGACTACGAGGACGATGCTGAACAGCTGCTCGTGGGTGTAGAGCAACAGTTCCGGATAGCGAAAGACCGGTCGTCGATAGGCCGACCAGGCGCGCAGATAGCTGGCGAGCACGAAAACCGCTACGCCCATGCTTGCTGCGAAGCTGAAAATGAAGTCGTCCGGTGGATTGCTGCCGGCAGCGGCCGGGCCGTACAGCCACCCCAGATGCCAGCCGAGCGCGAACAGCAGCGGGCCGGCCAGCAAGGCTGCGACCAGGTTGCGCCAGTCGTAGAGGCGGTTGCAGCCCAGGTAAAACAGCGGGGGCAACAGGCCGGCCAGGGCACAGCCGCCGTACAGCCAGCGAAGATCGACGTTTGCGTCGCTTGCGCGTGCCAGCGCATAAAGCGCGAGTGCCTGGGCCAGCGCAAGCGCGATCAACGCATAGCGGGTGGGCCGGTCGAGGCCAACGCCGTGATCGATGACCGCTGCGTGTTCGCTCACAGCACGCCGTATTCGTCGCGATACTGTTTGATTGCGGCCAGGCGGTCCTCTGCGAGGCCGGCGCGTTCGGCATAGCCGATCACGTCGTCGAGGGTGGCCACCGCCACGGTGGGAATGCCCTCCTCGGCGGCCAGTGCCTGCAGCGGCGAGCGCTTATCCACGCCGCGCTCCTGGCGATCGAGCGCGATGAGCACGCCGGCCACTTCGCTGCCGGCGTTGCGAATCATGGCAATGGCTTCGCGTACGGCGGTCCCGGCGGTGATGACGTCGTCCACGATCACCACGCGCTGGCCCAGCGGCGCGCCGACCAGAGTGCCGCCTTCGCCATGATCCTTGGCTTCCTTGCGGTTATAGGTAAACGGGATGTCCAGGCCATGGTCGGCCAGCGCGCAGGCAACGGTGGCCACCAGCGGTATGCCCTTGTAGGCCGGGCCGAACAGGCTGTCGTATTCGATGCCCGAACGCATCAGGGCGGCACCGTAGCCGGCGGCCAGGCGCTGCATGCCGGCGCCGGACGCGATCGCGCCCATATTGAAGAAGTAGGGGCTCACCCGGCCGGACTTGAGTTTGAACTCGCCGAACTTGAGCGCGTCGTAGTTATCGGCAAGGGCCAGAAAATCCTGGCTGGGGTCGGTCGGCTCGGCAGGCATGGGCGATTCCCGGGGTGGTCGGATCGTGCAGGCTTGGCAAGTACGTATGATAAGGCCTGCGCACAGCCGCGGCGACCGGTTCGCAAACCGCCAGCCGCCGGGCAAGCGCTTGTTCGCGAAGTCATATGAGTCAAACAAGGAAGTCGTCGATGCGGGTCATGTCCTTCAACGCCAACGGTATTCGAGCCGCGCAGCGCAAGGGTTTCTTCGAGTGGATGGCCACCCAGGATCCGGACGTGGTCTGTATCCAGGAACTCAAGGCTCAGCAGCATCAGTTGGAGGGCGTCGCCGCGTTCTGGCCAGAGGGATATCACTGCTTCTACGAAGAAGCGACCAATCGCAAGGGCTACTCCGGGGTGGCCATCTATTCCAAGCGCGAGCCCGATGAAATCATTCGCGGCATGGGCCACGACGAGTTCGACGCGGAAGGCCGCTATATCGAAGCGCGTTTTGCCATGCCCGAGGGCGATCTGAACATTGCCAGCCTGTATGCGCCCTCCGGCTCCTCGGGCGATCATCGCCAGGATTCCAAGGAGCGCTATCTGGTGCATTTCCCCGAACTGCTGGCTGCACGCGCCGCCGCGCCCGGCGACTATCTGGTCTGTGGCGATCTGAATATCGCGCACAAGGAAATCGACCTGAAGAACTGGAAGAACAACAAGAAGAACTCGGGCTTTCTGCCCCACGAGCGCGAATGGATGGATCGCCTGTTCGGCGAGATGGGACTGGTCGACGTGTTTCGCGAGATCAACCCCAACGAAGACCAGTTCACCTGGTGGTCGAACCGCGGCCGGGCCTGGGACAACAACGTCGGGTGGCGTATCGACTATCACGTGGCCACGCCCGGACTGGCCGCGAAGGCCACGGCCGAATCGGTGTATCGCGCCGAGCGGCTGTCCGATCATGCCCCGCTGACGATCGATTACGATGTCCAGTTCTAGCGCTGCCGACGCGAATACCCCGCCCAAGCGCGACTGGCGGGCAGCACTCGAGGTCTATGTCCAGCCGCGGGTCGTCGGCATGCTGTTCCTCGGCTTCTCGTCGGGGCTGCCGTTTCTGCTGGTGTTTTCCACGCTCTCGGCCTGGCTGGCCCAGGAAGGCGTATCCAAGACCACGATCGGGTTCTTCTCGTGGATCGGGATGATGTACTCGATCAAGTTCTTCTGGGCGCCGGTGGTCGATCGCTTTCCCTTGCCGGTGCTGGGCCGGCTGTTGGGCCGACGACGGGCCTGGATGCTGCTCGCCCAGATCGGGCTTATCGTGGGGCTGGTCGCCATGGCGCTGACCGATCCCACGCAAAATCTGACCGCGCTCGCCTGGTTCGGTCTACTGGTCGCGTTTTCCTCGGCCACCCAGGACGTGGCCATCGACGCCTGGCGTATCGAGGCCGTGGATGAAAGCATCCAGGGCGCCATGGCGGCGACCTATCAGGCCGGCTATCGCATCGCTTTGCTCACCGCCGGCGCGGGGGCGTTCTATATCGCCTCCGGCACGACGTGGCCGTTCACCTATCTGGTCATGGCCGGCCTGGTGGGCGTAGGCATGATCACCGTGCTGCTGGTGGCCGAACCGGAAGCGTCGGCCCGGGCCTCGCTGCTGCCGGAAGAACCCTGGGTGCAGGCGCATCTGCAGCGCTGCGCTTTTCTGCCCGAGCCGCTACGCAAGGCCTATGGCTGGGTGCTCGGCGCGGTGGTCTGTCCGCTGGTGGATTTCTTTGCCCGTTACGGCGTGCCGGCGATCATCATTCTGCTGTTCGTGAGCCTGTTCCGGGTTACGGATATCACCCTCGGCGTAATGGCCAATCCCTTCTACCTGGACATGCACTATTCGCTCAACGAGATCGCGAGCGTAACCAAGCTGTTCGGGATTGCCATGACGCTGGGTGGCGCGGCGCTCGGCGGCATACTGATCGTGCGCTACGGCATTCTCAAGCCGCTGCTGGCCAGCGCCATTCTGGCCGCGTCTACCAATCTGGCCTTTGCCTGGCTGGCCTCGCAGGGCGCGGACGCGCAAACCATGCAGCTGTTCAACAGCGGCCTGATGGATATGGCCATGCGCGCCGACCCGGCTGCCTTTCTATCGGCGCCTTCGTTGAACATGCCTTGGCAGCCGGGCAATCCCGGCCTGCTGTCGCTGGCGCTGACCGTGTCGGCGGACAATCTCTCGGGTGGCATGGCCGGGTCCGCGTTCATCGCCTATTTATCCAGCCTGACGAACACTCAATACACGGCTACGCAGTACGCCTTGTTTTCGTCGCTGATGACCTTGCCCGGCAAGTACATCGGCGGCTATTCGGGCTGGGTGGTCGACAACTTCGGATACATGCCGTTTTTCAGCTATACCGCGCTGGCCGGTATTCCGGCGATTGTTCTGGCCGTAGGCCTGTTTTATATCCACCGGCATGAAACGCCGGCCCACAAGCGACAGGAATCGACGTCTTCATGAAGCATTCACCATATTGGCTCAAAGCACTGGTCGTCGTACTGCCGGCCAGCCTCGCACCGCTGGCCGCGTTGGCTGGTGCCTCGTCTGACACGAATCGCGTCGATGCCATGGCGCTGTACAACCGCGGCGCGGCCGTGGTCCAGAACACGCGTGATATCGAGCTCGAAGCCGGCGGCCAGACCGTTGGCTGGCCGCTGGCCGGGCGCCTGCGTGCCGATACCGTCTGGCTCGAAGGCGAGGGCGTGCGCCTGACCGGCCTCAGCACGGATGCAGGCGACAACGACGGCCAGGGCTTGCTGGCTTCGCGTATCGGCCAGTCGGTCACGTTGTTGCGTGACAACGATGCCGGCGATGCGCGATCCCGCGAGGCCACGCTCGTGGGCATCAACGGCGATACGCTGCTGGTACGTATCGACGACCGCATCGAGCGCCTGACCGGTGATTCCCCCTGGCGCGTCGCCTGGCCGGCCGATACGGACAACGGCGACAGGCTGCAACTGGATCTGGATGCCGACAAGGCCGGCAAGCAGGCATTGACCGCGATCTACCAGATCGACGGGCCGAGCTGGCAGGCCAGCTATACCGGGCGTTTCGACGCCAAGGCCGGCCAGCTCGAACTGGCCAGCATGGCCGTGATCGATAACAGCGGCGGCGCACGTCTGGCCGCCGACAAGGCCTGGCTGGTCGCCGGCGATGTGGCGCGTAGTGGCGGCAATGCGCCGGCGCCGATGATGATGGCCCGCTCCGAAGCCAAGCAAAGCGATGCCGGCGCGCCCGAGGCCAGCGGCGATAGCTATCGCTACGCCCTCGACAACGGGCTCGACGTGGCTGCCGGGGGCACGCGTGCGGTGTCGATCATGGCCCCGCAGACCTTCGAGGCCGAGCGCAGCTATCGCGTCGAGAACAGCCTCTATTCGGTGAGTCGCGACGGCGAGCGCAGTCATGCCCAGATTCGGCTCGCATTCGAGAATACGGCCGATGTACCGCTGCCGGCCGGCGTGGTGCGAATCTACGATAGCGCGGGCAGCGCGCAGCTGATGGGCGAGAATCGCATCGACGACACGCCGAAAAAGGCGCCGGTCACGCTCACGCTCGGCACGGCTTTCGATCTGACCAGTGAACGGCGTCTGGTCGAGGATCGCAAGACAGGTGAGAAGAACACGGGCGAGAACGAGCAGCGTCGTACCATCGAAATCAAGCTGTATAACGCCAGCGCGGATACGGCCACGGTAAACGTCATCGAACATCTGCCGCAGGGCGCGAGCGTCGAATCGGCCGAGCCCGAAACCATGGACGAGGCGCCCGCCAATACCGCCCAGTGGCAGATCGATGTGCCTGCCAACGGCGACAAGACGCTGCGTTACACCGCCACCTGGTCCAACTAGACGATGGCCACGCGCGATCTGGCGGTCATTGGTATCCGGCTGATCGCTCTCTACCTGGTGGCGCGCGGTCTTCTGGTGGCTGTCCAGAGTGTGCCGTACGCATGGGCGGGTGATCCGGTCGAAGACGCGTCGCTGCTGCAGCTGAGCGTGCTGCTGCAGCTGGTGATGCCGATCAGCCTGGCCGCTTTGCTGTGGCTTGGCGCGCCGTGGCTTGCCAGCGCCATGAGTGGCGCCGGTAGCGAGCCTGTCGACACCGGTGGTTTGACTGCCGAGTCGGTCGCGGCGATCGCTTTCGCTGTAGCCGGCATGGTGGTATTGATCCATGGCCTGCCACAGCTGATATGGAACGCGGTACAGGCGGTGCTTCTGGAGCGCCAGGCCGGTGCAGGCTCGCCGACACGGGGCCAGTGGTTGCAGGTTGTGGTTGTCGCCCTGCGCTGCGTGCTGGCGTTCGGCGTCGTGGTGGGTGCGCGCGCGCTTGGCCGCTGGGTACTGCGGCTGCGCACGCTGGGCCTGCGCTCGGATGAGTCCTGACATGAGCTTCGATCGCGTCGAGCGAATGGCTTTGAAAGAATCGGGATGTGAAAGCAGATGAAAAAACTGTTCCTGTCCTCGTCGTTTGCCCAGGTCGAAGATGCGTTCGCAGGATTTGTCGGCGATGACGGCGCAGGCAAACGCGTGACCTTCATTGCCACGGCCAGCGTGGTGGAGAAAGTGAATTTCTACGTCGAGCAGGGGCGGCAGGCGTTGCAGCGCCAGGGCCTCGAGGTCGATATGCTGGATATTTCAACGGTGACGCCAGAAAACAGGCGCCGCATGCTGCAAGACAACGACTATATCTACGTCAGCGGCGGCAATACGTTCTATCTACGCCAGGAACTGCGAAGGACAGGCGCCGATCAAGATCTGGTTCAAGAAGTCGAGTCGGGCACGCCCTACCTGGGTGAATCGGCAGGCGCGATGGTCGTCGCACCGCATATCGAATATGCGCAGGCGATGGACGACCTCTCGGCAGCCGCCGATCTCGAGGACTTTAGCGGGCTGGGGCTGATCGACTTCTTTCCGGTTCCGCATTACGGCAACGCCCCGTTTGCCGAGGCCGCCGAACGGATCATGGCCACCTATGGCACAAAGCTCGCGCTGCGGCCCTTGAGCAACACCCAGGCGATGATCGTCGACGCAGAGCGCGTTTTAGTCGTGGGTACCTGAGTCGGTTGGGGCGCGCGGCTAGTGGTCGCGCTTGACGATCTCGGCAGCGATCGTCCGCAACGGGTCGGCATCGTCGCCGAATGGTGCCAGTGCCGCGAGCGCGTGCTCGTACAGACGGTTTGCGTAATCGCGTGCCGCGTCCAGGCCGAGCAGGGCGGGATAGGTGGCCTTGGCATGGGCGATATCCGCGCCCTGGGTCTTGCCCAGGGTCTGCGTATCGGATTCGATATCGAGCACGTCGTCGCGTACCTGAAACGCCAGGCCGATATGATCGGCAAAGCGATCCAGCGCCTCGCGGCAATCGACGTTAAGCGACGGCTGGGTGTCCGCGGCCAGACGTACGCAGGCCCGCAGCAGGGCGCCGGTCTTGTGTCGATGCAGGCGCTCGAGCGTGGCCTGATCGATGGCCCGGCCTTCGCTGGCCATATCCAGGACCTGGCCACCCACCATTCCCCGCGAGCCACAGGCCAGGGCCAACGTATGCGTACGCGCAGCACCGATCGCCGGCTGGTCGGCCACGCTCGGGTCCCCGGCCAGCACTTCGAAGGCCAGACTCTGCAGGGCATCGCCGGCAAGGATGGCGGTCGCCTCGTCGTAGGCGATATGCACGGTCGGCTGGCCGCGGCGCAGGGCATCGTCGTCCATGGCCGGCAGGTCGTCGTGGACCAGCGAATAGGCATGGATGAGTTCCACCGCCGTGGCCGGCGCGTCCAGGCGTTCGGGGGCGATGCCGAGCGTTTCGCCCGTGGCATGCACCAGCCGTGGGCGGATGCGCTTGCCGCCGCCGAGTACCGCATAGCGCATGGCTTCGTGCAGCCGTGCGGGTTCGGTTGTTGCGCCCGGCAGGGCGCGTTCGAGGGCTGCCTCGATACGGGCGCGGATATCGGTGGAGGCGTCGTGGGCCATGTTCAGGCAAGCCGGTTCGCCCGGCGCGAGAGTGAGCGATGGCGCGCTAGCTAGCCACTAAAGTGCGGGGCGGTCAAATACCGCGCGCCTTTCCGCTATGGCCACCGGCATGAAGATTCGATGACAGCCCGTGCCGGCAGCGAACTGTGGGCCGTTGGCCGTGGTCTGATTTCCTGTCGTGATTCATCCCATCGATCGTATTGCCGGGAGCCGAGCATGGGCGTTTATAGCGACTCTTTGCAGCAGACCCTAACCTGTATCGTGGCCAGCGTCGTGATCGTCGTGTGTCTGGGCGTATGGAGCGCGGCCGCAAGCGAGCCGGCCCAGGCGGTGGTCGAGCGCTTCGACAGCCTGTTGCTGACCACCATGAAACAGGGCGAGCAGCTCTCGTTCGACGATCGCTACGACAAGCTTGCCCAGCGCATCGATCAGGATTTCGATATTCGTCGTATCGCCCGTCATCGGCTCGGCGATCGCTGGTCGCAGCTGAGCAAGGACAAACGCCGGGGCTATACCGCACGTCTTCGCGAGTCGCTGATCGCTCGCTATGCGCATGCCTACAATCACTATGCCGGCCAACGCTTCGATATCTGTGGTCTGCGATCGCTCGGACGCGATTCGCGCCAGGTGGAAGTAGCGCTCATCGACTCTCACGGCATGCGCCGGGTTACGCGCTATACCGTGGCTCGCGACGCGGGCGAGTGGCGTGTCGTGGGGGTGTCCCCGGCCACCGGTTTTTCCGGACCTGAAACGGCCAGGCTGATGCCGCGCGATACGCCCAAAGCGCTGTTCGGCGGACTGGAGCGGCGCCTGGAAGGCGGGCCGCGCGTCTAAAGCACTGGGGCGAGGTTCAGTTCGCCAGCAGGGCTTCGATCGTATGCCAGTGCTCGGCACGAATACGCGGCCATTCGAGCTTGAGCCAGGGCGTGTAGAGCGAAGGGTTGTCGACGAGTTCACGATCCAGCGTCTGGGGGCTGACTGCCTGGCTCGCCGCGATTTCGTTGACGTTGGCGGCCACGGGCGTATCGGATTGCGCGACATAGACCGAGCACAGCTCGTGTTCGGCGCCCACATCGCCGAATCGGGCGTGATACTCGAAGCGATACAGGAAGGTGAGGTCGGCGTTCACGCCGAGTTCTTCGTGCAGCCGGCGGCCGGCCGCGGCGTCGACGGTTTCACCGCGGCGCGGGTGGCTGCAGCAGCTGTTGGCCCAGTAGCCGCCCCAGAGCTGTTTACCCGGCGCGCGCTGTTGCAGCCACACCTTGCCCGCGCCGTCGAACAGAAAGATCGAAAACGCGCGATGCAGCACGCCGTCGCCTTCGTGGGCCTCGGCCTTGGGCTTGTAGCCGAGCACGTTGTCTTCGCTGTCGACGAGAATGAGCGGCTCGTCGTCAAAGGACACGATCGGGGCGGCGGTAGAAGGGTCGGACATGAAGGGTTAACGAATTTCGGTAATGAATGTGTTGTAGCCGGCGCTGCGCATGGCGGATGCAATGGTCTGCGTACGCTCGGGCTCACTGATCGCGATCATCGCACCGCCGCCGCCACCGCCGGTGAGTTTGGCACCGAGCGCGCCGTTGTCGCGCGCGATCTGCACCAGTTCCTCGATTTCGCGCGAGGACACCTGCAGGGCGTTGAGCAGGCCGTGGTCGATATTCATCAGCTCGCCCAGCTCGGCGAGATCGCCTTTGCGCATGGCCTCGGCGCCGGCCAGGGCCAGCGTATCGATCTGCGAGAAGATCGACTCGTAGCGCTCGGGGTTTTTCTGCCAGGCTGCACGTACGCTGCCCACCGTCTGCATGGTGAGCGTGGCCACGCCCGACAGGCCGATGATCACCGGTATCGGCTGCGGGGTGGTCAGATCCTGGATCTCGGCGCGGCTGTTCGCGTTGTCGCGACGAAACAGAATCGGCCGGCCGAAGGTGGCCAGCGTGTTGTCGATGCCGGACGGCGTGCCGTGGGCGATCTTTTCGCAGTCGAAGGCCAGGTTGGAAATCTCGCGCTCACTGATCGCGATACCGAAACAGCGCGCCATGGCCCGGATTACGGCCACCGCGAGCGCGGCCGAGGCGCCCAGCCCGTTGGCGCGCGGGATATGCGGGAACACGTCGATGCGCATGCCGCGCTCGGCCAGGCCCAGCCGTTCGGCGATGAGCGTGATCGAGGCATGCAGCGAGCTCACGCCGCGCTCCGGCTCGGCCAGGCGCATTTCCACGCCCCAGCGCGGGATGAGCAGCTCGATATGGCGCGCCTGGGCAGTGACTTCTGCCCGTACGTGCAGCGGAATGGGGGCCGCGATGGCATGCCGGCCATAGACCACGGAATGCTCGCCGAGCAGGATGATCTTGCCGTAGCCGATATCGCCGGCGGTATCGCTGTGCTCGATGACCTGCTGGCGGGGCTGGGCCGCGGTTTGTTTCACGCGGGCGGTATCTTCGAGCTCGGCGATGATTTCGCGTGCCTTCCAGACCTTGATATCGCCGGCCGCGACCAGCCGATCGACCACGTCGTCGAAGATCGCCGCATCCGCGCCGGCGGCCATGGCCACGCTGCGTGCATGCAGGGTCATATGGCCGCGCTGGATGCCGTGGGTCGATAGTGCCTTGATGGCGGCAAAGTTCTGGGCCAGGCCCACTGCGCCCATCACCTGCGCCAGCTCCGCGGCCGATTCGATACCCAGCACGCGATGCGCGATTCGTACCGCCTGGTTGGACTCGACCTGGCCGCCGACGGTGCCGACCTTGAGCGGAATATCCAGTTCGCCCACCAGATCGCCGTCGGCGTTGGCGTACCAGCGGGTCAGCGAGCTGTAGCGGCCGGTGCGGGCGGCATAGGCATGGGCAGCGGCTTCGATGGCACGCCAGTCGTTGCCGGTAGCGATCGCCACGGCATCGATGCCGTTCATGATGCCCTTGTTATGGGTCGTGGCCCGATAGGGGTCGAGTTCGGCGAACTCGTTGGCCAGGATGATGCCGTCGCGGACCTCTTCGCCCGAATAATCACCCGCGGCCAGCCGATCGGTGGGGATGACCGCCTTCGAGCGAACCAGCGCGCGATCGGTGAGGTTGGAGAGAATGCGCAGGAACACGCGCCCGCCGGAAATCTTCTCCACCAGCGGCGCGGCACCTTCGCACATGGTGTTGACGAGGTTCGCGCCCATGGCATCGCGGGTATCCACCAGCAGATGCACCACCAGCATTTCACCGTGGTCGGCGGTCGTGCCGTGGGTATGCACCTCGATTTCGCGGGCGCCGCCGCCACGCGCCACCATGTTCGGGTGCAGGCTGTTGGCCAGGTCGAGAATTTCCTGGGCATTTTGCAGCAGCGCCTGGCGGGCGCGGGCGGCATGCGGTACGTCCACGACCTGGATCTGGCCGATCAGCAGCGGGCGCTCGGCATGGCTTTCGAAGCCGCCCGCGCCGCGCACGATCTTGGCCGCGGAGCTCACCGCCGCGATGATCGAGGGCTCCTCCACCACCATGGGCACCAGGTAGTCGCGTCCGTTGATCTGGAAGTTCAGGCCCAGCCCCATGGGCAGGCCGAACACGCTGATGACGTTCTCGATCAGCCGATCGGCCTGATCGGCGTTCATCAGGTGGGTGCCGGCGACGAGCATTTCGTACTCGCGTTCGTCGATCACCTCGCGTTCGAGCAGAACGCGCAGCCGGTTGGCCACGGAGAACTTGTAGAACGAGGGTATCCGGGATTGGCTCATCGCGATCGAAAGCGTGTAGGAAGAGGCACAACCCAGCCGCAGCCGGGTTCGCGCGAAGGAATCAGGCGCGCAGTTTATCGTACCCGCGTGTCAGCCCGGCGATGGGCGTGTTTCGCAGCGCACGCCGGGCGCGCCAAATTGCAGGTCGACGAAGCGTGCGCCGGCCGTTTCCAGCGCCTCGCGCAGGTGCTTTTCGGCGTTGCCGCGATGCGTGAACACAAGCCCCACATCGCCGCCTCCCGCACCCGAGCTCTTGAACGTGCCGCCATGGGGCGCGGCCAGCTCGGCCAGATGGAAATGCTGCGCTGTGACGATGCCCGCATTCGCGGCGGCATCCAGTCGACAAAGTGCAGCAAAATAGTCGGCTGCGAGGGCGATGAAATCGCGGCTATCGGCCAGGCTGTCGATGACGCGGTTGGCCAACGCGTGCAGCTGTGCGAGGTATCGGCCGTATGCCTCGGGCGCCCGGGCGGCGTAGTCGGCAACGCGGGCGACCAGGTCGGGCGTGCTCGCGCCGGTGCCGGTCACCAGAGCATGGGCGGCGAGATCGGCCGGCCATGTCAGCGGTATCGGGGTTTGATCGCGGGTATAGCTGATCAACCCGCCGTAGACGGCGGTGGCGACATCGCCGCCGCTGCCACGGCCGTTCTGGGCTGTGCGATGGGCCGCGATCGCGCGCGTTGTCAAGGCGGCGCGATCGAGCGTTTCACCGCTGGCCTGCGACAGCGCCGCGGTAAGCGCGGCGGCCACGGCCGCACTCGAGCCCAGGCCGAGCTTGTGGCCGTCCTGGGCAAAGGCCTGACTGTCGATGGCGACGTGCTGTGCTGTCAGATGCGCGCCGAGCGCCTGCGCGCTGTGGGCGCGTACGGCCGCGAAGACGGCGATCCTGCGGCGGGTTTCGGCGTCGAGGCCGGCCGGGATATCCAGGTCGGTGCCCAGATCGAGGCCATGAATGCCAAGATTGGCCGCCGTGAGCCGCCAGTGCCCGTCCGGCGCCGGCTCGCAGGCGACATGCACGCGCCGATCGACCGCGCTCAGCAGGGCCGGCGCGCCGTCGAGCACCGCATACTCACCGACCAGAAACAGCTTGCCGGGGGCGCTGGCTTCGACGATCACGTTCAGTCGAGCCGATGGGCGTCCGGGCCGAGGCCGCTGACGCGGGTGTCGAGCACGCCGGGCACGTCGGCCAGTACGCGGGCGACCTCGGCGGTATGTTCGGGCGCACAGATCGCCTTGACCTGGGGGCCGGCATCGATCGTGAAGTAGACCGGCGTGCCCGCTTCGCGCAGTTCGCGAACGGCGTGCATGGCCGCCACGGTCGCTGCGTTCCAGTAGAGCAGGCCGGGCCGTGTCGACAGCATCAGCCCATGCAGCTTGAGACAGCTCATTTCCGTGAGCGCGCCGACGGTTTCGAAATCGCGCGCGGCGATGGCGTCGCGCATGTCGGCGAGGTCGCGGGGCGCACGGGCCACCCAGGCGTCGTAATAGTCGGAGCGCTCATCGAGGCCGCTCATGCCGGCAGTGGAATTCACCCGCTTGGCGTTGCGATCGGTAATGGCCACGACCACAGCCAACGGCCAGTCCGCAGCGCCAAGCAACGGTTCGGCGTAGGCGTCTTCGCCGCGAGCGCTGTCGCCGCGATGCATCTCCACCAGGCCGCCGAAAATCGAGCGCGCGGCCGAGCCCGAGCCCTGGCGGGCGAGCATCGACAGCTCGCGCGCATTCGTGTCGAGGCCGGCGGCGCGACAGGCCGCCAGGGCCAGTGCCGCGTAGCCGGAGGCCGACGACGCCAGGCCCGCGCCGGTCGGGAAATTGTTCCAGGATTCCACCCGTGCCCGATGCTCGATCCCGGCGCGTGCCCGGATCAGGTCGAGAAAGCGGGTAAACGGAGCGGCATCGACCTTGCGCCCGCCGATATCCACGCTGTCGCGATCGATGCCGGCATGAAACCCGACCCGGGTATCGGTATACAGCGCATCGAGGGTGATCGAAATCGAACCCACGGCCGGCAGGTTGAGCGCGGCATCACGTTTACCCCAATACTTGATCAGGGCGATGTTGCTGTGCGCGCGGGCGGTGGCAGGCGAAAGCGGTGCGGCACTCATTCGTTAAGCCCAGGGCCGGTCGAGAAGAGGGCGAAAGGATACGCGAAAGCATTGTGGCGGCGCAGTGGCCATGCGTAATACAAAGCGCAGCATTTGCTAGCATACCGCCATTCAAATCGGCCTGCCGTCGTTCGGCATGCCCGCGAAGACAAGAGACCGCGATGCCTGGAATCAGTGGACTGGCGCTATATCTGCCGCCCTATCGTGTACAGCTCGCCGACTGGTGCGAATGGAACGACCAGCCCTGGGACAAGATCCGCAACGTCGTGGGGCGCAGTTTTCGTATGCGCGGCCCGGAACAGAGCGTGTATACGCTGGCGGCGAACGCGGCCTGGCGCCTGATCCAGGCCTACGATATCGACCCGCGCGAGATCGGCTATCTGGCGTTGGGCACGGAATCCTCCAGCGACAACTCGGCCGGCTCGGTAATCGTCAAGGGCATGCTCGACGATGCGTTGGCGGCCCACGAAATGCCGGCGATGTCGCGCGAATGCGAGGTGCCGGAATACAAGCACGCCTGTCTGGGCGGCGTATATGCAATGAAGGGCGCGCTGCGCTATCTGGCCACCGACGGGGCCACGCGCAAGGCGATCGTGATCTGCTCCGATATCGCCGAATACGAGCGCGGCAGCAGCGGCGAGCCTACCCAGGGCGCGGGGGCAGTGGCCATGCTCCTCGAGGCCGAGCCGCGGCTGCTGCATGTGGATCTGGCCGGCGCGGGCAGCGCCTCGGACTATCGCATGGTGGATTTTCGCAAGCCGTTCGCCCGTTTTCGCGGCCAGCCCAGCCGCATCGACGGGCAGATGCAGGATCTGCCGGTATTCAACGGTCGCTATTCGACCAGCTGTTATATCGATGCCACCCGCCATGCCATGAACGCGCTGCTCGCGCGCCAGAGCGAGCGCGGGCCCGATTATTTCAGGGGCGTGGATGCGGTGTTCATGCACCGGCCGTATCACAAGATGCCGGCTTCCGGCTGGGCCATGGCCTATCTGTTCGCGCTCGCCGAGGGCGATGACGCCGCGCGCGCCCAGCTGCGCGATTACTGTGTCGAGGCCAATATGGACTACGACGCCTTGCTGGCCGAGATCGGCGGCGCGGCCCCGGACATGCGCCAGCGTGTACAGGCCGGGCTGAGCGGCGACGATGCCTTTCCGCTGGCGTCGCTGCTGCTGCGCAGCCTGCGCGGCAGCGAATTCTGGGAACAGCTGGTCGTTGCCAAGCTGTCACTGGGCAGCGAGATGATGCGCGACCTGGGCAATCTCTATACGGCGGCGCTGCCGGCCTGGCTGGCGGCCGGCTTCGTGCAGGCGCTGCGCGAAGACGTGAATCTGGACGGCCAGCGCTGGCTGGCGCTGGGCTATGGCAGCGGCGATGCCGCCGAGGCCTTGCCGATGCGCGTGGCCGACGACTGGCGCGGCGCAGCCGAGCGCATCAACTTCATGAGCGCACTGGGCGACCCGTTGGATCTTGATCAGGATCAGTATGTTGCCCTGCACGACGGCCGCGTCGCCGCGCTCGACCCGGTGCCCGCGCACGACGAATTCGTGGTCGATGCGATCGGCGAGCGTGACGAGCCGGGCTTTAGCGATGTGGGTATCGAATACTACCGCTATGTCGCCAACGGCCATACGTTATTAACCCGGCCCAAGAATAGACCATTCAACAGATGATTTTTCGGGCTGATAACGCGTGTCTGCGAAAGCAGGCCTGCCACGGCCAACGGCGATGAAGCCAGCCGACACAGCCAGCTTGTTTGCTGCCGGAGCAATAAACCGCAGGCGCTGATCGCGCCCGCGGTTGAACGGCTAGCCCGCTGTTGCTACGGGCAGGGGTTGGGGTTGTCCGCGTGGATCGCCTCGATCGCCTGGACGAGTTCGTCCGAAAGCTCGATATCGGCACTGGCGATATTGGTTTCCAGCTGTTCCATCGTGGTTGCCCCGATGATGTTCGAGGTCAGGAAGCTGCGGCTGTTCACATAGGCCAGCGCCATCTGGGCCGGGTCCACGCCGTGCTTTTGGGCCAGCGCTACATAGTCGGCGGTGGCCTGCTTGCCGCGGGCGTTGGTATAGCGTGAAAAACGCTCCCAGCGCGTCAGGCGCGCGCCTTCCGGCGCGGCGCCGTCGAGATACTTGCCGGTGAGCATGCCGAAGGCCAGCGGTGAATAGGCCAGCAGGCGGACGTCCTCGCGCTCGGCGCATTCGGCCAGGCCGATTTCAAAGGTGCGGTTGAGCAGCGAGTAGGGGTTCTGGATGGACACCACGCGCGGCAGGTTTTCGTTTTCGGCCGCGCGCAGATAGCGCATCAGTCCCCACGGCGTTTCATTGGACAGGCCGACGCAGCGAATCTTGCCTTCCTCGACCAGACGTCCCAGTTCGCCCAGCGTGTCCTCGATGGGTACGGCGTCGTCGTCTTCGGCATGGGTGTAACCGCGCTTGCCGAAGGTGTTGGTCGAGCGGTCCGGCCAGTGCACCTGATACAGGTCGAGATAATCCGTATGTAGGCGGTCGAGGCTGGCTTCCAGGGCGCTACGAATCTGTTTTGGCGTCAGGCGCGTTTCGAAGCCGTCGCGCAGATAGTCCATTTTTGAGCGGCCGGTGACCTTGCTGGCCAGAACCACGTCGTCGCGCCGGCCGGAGGCGGCGAGCCACGAACCGATGTACTCCTCGGTGCGGCCCTGGGTATCGGCCTTGGGCGGCACGGGGTACATCTCTGCGGCATCGATGAAGTTCACGCCCTGATCGAGGGCATAGTCGATCTGGCGGTGGGCTTCGTCTTCGCTGTTCTGTTCGCCAAAGGTCATGGTGCCCAGCGCGATACGGCTGACGTCGATATCGCTGCGGCCGAGTTTGCGGTATTGCATGAAGGTCTTCTTTATTGACGTGTCGGGTGCGCTCAACGCGACAGCGCGGCTTCGCGCTGTTCGAGCAGGCGCCGGATGATCGGTCCAATGATGATTTCGATGGCCATGCGCATTTTCGTGCCCGGTACCACCACGGTATTCGGGCGCGACATGAACGATCCATGGATCATGGTCAGCAGATAGGGAAAATCAACCGCCCAGTGCGCCGGATCGCGGAACCGGATCACCACCATGGATTCGTCATCGTTGGGTACGTCGCGGGCCACGAACGGGTTGGACGTATCCACCAGCGGCACGCGCTGGAAATTGACGTCGGTGCGGGTGAACTGGGGCGTGATATAGCGCACATAGTCGGGCATGCGCCGCAGGATCACCTTGGCGACGTCTTCCGGGGCATAGCCGCGTACGTCGATATCGCGCCGAATCTTCTGAATCCATTCCAGGTTGATGGTGGGCACGACGCCCACCATCAGATCCACGTGCTGGGCCACGTCCACCTGGTCGGTGACCACGCCGCCGTGCAGGCCTTCGTAGAGCAGCAGTTCGGTATCGGCGGCGATCGGACCCCACTCGGTAAACGTGCCCGGTTCCAGACCGAACTCGGCGGCTTCGATTTCGTCGTGCAGATAGCGGCGCGTCTCGCCGGTGCCGCGATCGCCGTATTCGGCAAACAGTTTCTGCAGGCGATCGAGACGGTTGGCGCCCGGACCGAAATGGCTGAAATTCTCGCCGCGAATGGTGGCGCGACGTACTGCCTTGGCCATCTCGCGCCGGCTGTAGGCATGGAAGGCATCGCCATCGATATAGGCCGCGCGTACGTGCAGACGGTGGAAGATATGCTCGAACGCAATACGGGCGGTCGAGGTGCCGGCACCGGATGAACCCGTCACCGCGACGATCGGATGGATAACGGACATGTTGCGATACTCCCAGTACGGCCGGTGTTGGCGCGTGCGGGCGATGCGATGACACCGCCCAGAATGCGCAAACAGGGTAACGATGAACGGGCGCTTAAACCGCGCGCATCGATCGACAACCATACCACCGCAGTGCGCTGGATCGCAGGATGTCGTATCCGCCCGGCGCAGCTTTTGCATACGTTGTGGATCACGCTGCAAGACCACTGTGACCGGTTCATTGCGGCGATTGATAAACCGGTTCGCCGCGCCGCCTGGCTTGACATGAACCGGCCTTTACCATTTAGTGAAACCACTCTATTCAGAATCCACGAAGGGGGATTTATGCGGCTCAAAGCCATCGGTTTGGCCATCGCGTTCGGGCTCGTCACGGTCGCGGGCTCGGCAAACGCCGAAACCTGGCGCTTCGGTCTCGAAGAGATCGAGGGCAGCGTCCAGTACCAGTACGCCAAGGAATTCAAGGACCTGATCGAAGAGAAGAGCGACGGTGACATCACCGTGCAGCTGTTGCCGTACGGCAAGTGGGGTTCGAGCTATTCCGCGCTCTATGACGCAGTCCAGAACGGCGCGATCCAGATCGGCTTCGGCTCGGGCGCGCTCGGCGGCACCGTGCCGGAAAGCCAGCTGCTGAGCCTGAACTTCGTCATGCCGTCGGATCAGTGGGCGACGGCCCAGGCGCTCAACTCGGATACGTTCCTGCAAAGCGATGCCTGGCAGAGCTCGTTTCGCAACCGTGGCCTCGTGCCGCTGGCGGAACTGACCGAGGGCTATCAGGTCTGGACGGCCAACAAGCCGATCAAGACCCCGGCCGACATGAAGAACCTGAAAATCCGGGTGATGGATAACAGCCTGTTGCGCTCGACCTATCGGGCTTACGGCGCGTCGCCGATCACGATTGCCTATGGCGAGCTCTACAGCGCGTTGCAGCAGGGCCAGGCCGAGGGCAACATCCAGCCGGTGTTCGCGCACGAGGAAATGGGCTTCTACGAAGTACAGAAGGCCATGATCTTTGCCAAGCAGTCGCAGTTCGTGGCGACCCTGATGGGCAATCTGGACTGGTACGAAGGCCTGTCTTCGGAACAGCAGAAGATGGTCAAGGACGTCACCCAGCAGCTGGTGAAGACGGGCTACGACATCCAGACGAAGTTCAACTCCGAGCGTCTGGACACGATCAAGTCCAAGAGCGATATCGAAATCATCGAGCTCAACGACGAGCAGCGCGCGGCGTTCCGCAAGATGGTGAAACCGGTGCGTGAGACCTTCGTCAACGACGTCGGCGACGGCGCTCAGAAATCGCTCGACGCGCTTTTGAGTGCGGTCAAGCAAACCGGCTCGAGCGACGACGAATAAAACGTGCTTGGCGAGCACGGCTGACCTGGCGGTCAGACCCAGCCAACCCGGCCCGGGCAGTTCGCTGCCCGGGCTTTTTTGTGTCTGGAACGGTGCCCGGGTTACGCAACGGCCGCGCCGGTCGCCTTATGTCCGCGCGTGTGTGCTTTTGGACCGATTCACAGCGTCGCCTGTGGTTGCTGGGCGAGCGCCGTCACGCCGAACTCAGCGTGCGTAGCGCATATGCAGCGCCGCGGACCGGGGATAGCCCGGAACGGGACTGGCCTCGCTGAATCCCAGTCGCCGATACACCGCAATCGCTGCCGCGTTATCGCGGAATACGTTCAAAGAAACGGATTTTGGCTGCCGGGCCAGAGCCCGGCGGAGTAGCGCGTTCACGAGTTCGAACCCGTAACCCTGGCCGCGATGCGACGGACTGACGATCAGCCGGGCGAAATGAACGGTTTCGTGGTTTCGGCATCACCTGACCGAAGCCCAGCAGTTCTTGCGTGCCGACCAGGCAGAACGCATCGGCACGATCCATTCGATCTGTTCGGCCAGCTGCGCCTTGTCGATCGGATACGACACCCGGGGGGCGGCCCAATACAGACACTGCTGCGGCGAGCCGATCCATTGGATGAGCACGTTCAGATCGTCTTGGCGTGCGGTGCGAAGTACGGTCATCGCAAGACTCTACCTGCACCATAAAAGCGCCCCGTCACGGGGCGCGATTGCTGTGCATGGTCCGTGTCTCGCCGACCGCTGCGCGTCGGTCCTGGCCATAGGCCTAAATCGGCGTGGTTCTGCGCGCCTGCTTCGCTACTGCCCCCCGATCGACGGCAGGAACAGCGAGATCTGCGGGAACAGGATCAGGATGAAGGTCGCCAGCATGAGGATGGCGATAAACGGCGGGGTGCCGCGAATCACTTCCATATAGGGCCGACGGAATACCGCGATGGCGGTGAAGATGTCGCAGCCGAAGGGCGGCGTGGCCGAGCCGATCGCGGCTTGCAGGGTGACGATGACGCCGACATGAACCGGATCGAGTCCGGCGGACTGCACCAGCGGCTTGAAGATCGGCACCAGAATCAGAATGACCACGATCGGATCGACGAACATGCAGCCCACGAAGAAGGCGGCCGCGATCAGAAGCAGGGCCAGGATCTGATTGTCGCCGATGGCATCGATCGCAGGGCCAAGCAGCTGTTCGGGCACGCCCGCGGTGCCCAGCGTCTGCGAAAAGGCTGCGCCCACGGCCACCAGGATGAACACCACGGCAGTGATCATGCCCGTCGACAGGGCCAGCGGGCCGAGATCGCGAATGGAGACCTGGCGATAGATGACCACTTCAAGTATGAGGGCATAGGCAACCGCCACCGCCGAGGCTTCCACGGCGCTGAAATAACCGCCGTAAATGCCACCTACGACCAGTACCGGAAAGCCCAGCGGTAGCAGGGTCTTGCGCAGCGCGGTGAAGCGTTCGCCCCAGCTGGCCTTGGGTTCGGCCGGAATGCCCTGAACGATGGCGCCGATATAGCAGTAGATCGCGAACATGCCCAGAATCAGCAAGCCGGGCAGGATGCCGGCCAGGAAAAGGTCGCCGATCGAAGTCTTCATGACCACGCCGTAGACGATGAACCCGATCGACGGCGGGATCAGCAGGGCGATATCCGAGGCGTTGATGATCAGCGCCAGCGCGAACTTGTCGGAATAGCCCTTGGCCAGCAGGCGGGGGCGCATGGGCCCGCCCATGGCAACCACCGTGGCCTGGGTGGAGCCGGAGACAGCGCCGAACAGCGCACAGGAAGCAGCCGTGGTAATCGGCAGACCGCCGCGCATGTGGCGGGTGAAGGCATCCACCAGATCGAGCAGGCGATTGGCGGTATGGCCCTTGGTGAGGATATCCGCGGCAAAGATGAACATCGGCACCGCGGCGAGGACCCAGCTGCCCACGCCGCTGATCATCCAGCTCACGGCCTGGTCCGGACCGAAGAAGGTCATGCCCGTGAACATCATGTAAAGCGTGCCGACGGCCAGCGGCACCATCATCGGAAACCCGAGCATCAAAAGCACGAGCATGATCAAGCCCAACCACATCAGCATGCGCTATCCCTCGTCATCATTTTGCTTGCAGGCCACTGCCGACGCTCAGACGCCATGTCTTTCGGCACTTGCGTGGGTCTGGCCGCTGTCGTCCAGCGGTACGTCGGAATACTCTTCCTTTTCGTTGAAGGAGCGATAGATATCGTCGCTGACCAGGTTGCGAACGATGGTCAGCAGGTACTGCACGCCGGCCAGCGTAAAGCCGATCGGCAGCGCCAGATTGACCGTCCACAGGGGGATGCCCAGCGCCGAGCTGGTACGGCCGCGTTCATAAAGCGTCATGTCGTACTGGGCCGACTTGTAGGCGAAGTAGAACATCAGGGCGCCGGTGCCCAGACAGATGATGATGAGAAGCGTCTTGCGCAGCCAACCACTGAGCTGGTCGTAAATCGCCGACATGCTGATATGGCGAGCACAGCGTGCCGCATAACCGACGCCCACGAACGTCATTACCACGATGAGCATTTCGGTCACTTCGTACGTGCCGGCAATGCCGCTGGGTATGACGGCGTTGATATGCGCAAGCCAGGTCAGCCCGGGGGTCGTCTCGTACTCGGTCAACAGGCCGGACAGCAGACTGGTTACGACATGAAGGCTCATCAGCCCGGCCATGACCAGAACGCTGCCGGCGACGACAATACGCTCGAGCCAGCCGAAGGCCTGATCGATGGCGTTAAGCGCCACGAGGATGATGTTGCGGTCCTTGCGCTGGTCAGCGCTGGATTGATTCATGTATTCGCCTCGCTTCATTCGCCTGCGACTATCGCCGACCGTTGCGCTTGGCTTGGTCGACGAAGAGGTCGACCGGCGCGCAAATCCGAACAGTGGTAATGTCGGTTGTCCTCGGCCCCGTTGTTTGAAGGTACAGGCATCGTCGAACCTTCGCTACTCGCCATTGGACGAACGGCGTTGTCGTGAGCGCCCCTTCTGCCATGCCGTTCACGGTTAGCAAAAGCGGTGCCACATGCGACCGGCCGTGGCTGAAACGGGTCTTTCGATGGCGCGCGGCAGGCTCGATGACTCAGGGCAGGCGACGATAGGCCATATCGAATACGCCGTGCCCCTTGCGCAGGCCGCGGGCTTCGAAGCGCGTGCCGGTACGCGGCGGTTCGCTTACGAAGCCGTCGCGATCGCCGATGTTCTCGAACGAGGAATGCGCGTCGAGCGTTTCGCGCATGTGTTCGGCATAGTTTTCCCAGTCCGTGGCCAGCCGCCACAGGCCGCCCGGCTTGAGAACACGGGCGATCTCGTCGGCAAAGCCGGGCTGCACGATGCGCCGCTTGTGGTGGCGTTTCTTCGGCCAGGGATCGGGGAAGTAGAGCAGCACGTTGTCGAGGCTGGCATCCGCAAAGCCGGCGGCCAGCACTTCGACCGCGTCGAGGTTGAATACGCGTACGTTTGTTGCTCCGGCGGCATCGATCGCCCCCAGCAGCCGGCCGACGCCGGTGAGATAGACTTCGATACCGATGAAGTCCTCGTCCGGATGATGCGTCGCCAGATCGGCCAGCACTTCGCCCGCGCCGAAACCGATTTCCAGCGTACGCGGCGCTTCGCGGCCGAATTCCTCGGCCCAGTCGATAGGCGCTTCGGGCATGCTCAGGCCATAGCGCGGCCAGAGCAGGTCGAGGTTTTTCTGCTGGCCGCTGGTCAGACGACCCTCGCGGCGTACGAAGCTGCGGATACGGCGTGCGTGCGTTGTATTCACGTCATCTCTTCCTGGCAAATACGACGTTCGCCCGGCATTGTCCGCGAGGCGAACAGCCGGCGGCGGATAACGCTAGAACGGCAGGTCGGTCATCGGCGAAGACGCCGACGCATAGCGGCGACGCGGCATGCGCCCGGCCAAAAACGCCATGCGCCCGGCGATCACGGCGTGGCGCATGGCCTGGGCCATGAGTACCGGCTTGTTGGCATGGGCAATGGCCGAATTCATGAGTACGCCGTCGCAGCCCATTTCCATGGCGATCGAGGCATCCGAGGCAGTGCCCACGCCGGCATCGACGAGTACCGGTACGTTGGCGTTCTCGACGATTTCGATCACGTTGTAGCGATTCTGGATACCCAGGCCGGAGCCGATCGGCCCGGCCAGGGGCATGATCGCGACACAGCCGATGTCTTCCAGGCGGCGCGCGGCGATCGGGTCGTCGCTGGTATACACCATCACCTCGAAGCCGTCGTCGACGAGCTGTTTTGCAGCGACCAGGGTTTCGCTCATGTCCGGATAGAGCGTCTTCTTGTCGCCCAGCACCTCGAGCTTGACCAGGTTATGGCCGTCGAGCAGTTCGCGCGCCATGCGACAGGTGCGCACCGCATCCTGGGCATTGAAACAGCCGGCCGTATTGGGCAGCAGCGTGTATTTTTCCGGCGGAATGATGTCCAGCAGGTTGCGCTTTTTGGCCGCCTCGGGGTCGTTCAGCGCCGGTGTGCGCCGAATTGCCAGGGTGACGATCTCCGCGCCGGAGGCTCGAATCGCGGCATCGGCCTGATCGAGATCGGCATACTTGCCCGTACCCACCAGCAGACGTGATTCGAACTTGCGGCCGGCAATGGTGAGGCTGTCGGCTTCGGCTACCGCCTGGCCGCCGCCGATGGCATGCACGATTTCGAGCGTGTCGCCCGGGCCGATCATCGTCTGCGGGTAGTGCTCGCGGGGTACGATCTGGCCGTTGTGTTCCACCGCGATACGCTGATCGCCATAGCCCAGGTCACTGACCAGCTGCGCGAGCGTGGCATGCTCCGCGCACTCAGTGGGGGCACCGTTGACTTCGATCTGCATGATGTTGTCCGACGTCGTCGATAGTGATGGGTGATCTGGCTTGTGCAGCCGAGCTTGGCGGCTTTTTGCGAGAGTATCTCGGCCGTTGACGGTCGCGGCATGCGCGCCGATACGGCATTAAGATTCCTGCTGCCGCGTCGATCGGGCCGTACGGCCTGTCGAGACGCGCTAGAATAACGCGCCTCGCGGTTGCATGCGACTTGCGCCGGCCGGGATGCAGGCGCCATCGTTCGCCGGGAACACGCGGCGGCAACGGGTGGTCCACTGGCCCCGACCCAGGCGTGCCGCGCGCCGCTTTGACAATTCTCAATATGGCCTTGCCCGCATGAAACGTACTCTTCGCATTCTGCTTGCCGTGCTGGGCGTGCTCGTTGCGCTGATCGTGGTGGCGGTGATCGCCCTGCCGCTGATTTTCGACCCCAACGATTACAAGCCGCAGATCAACGCCGCCATCGAACGCCAGATCGGACGCGAGGTGAACATCAGCGGCGATATTGGCCTGTCGGTTTTTCCCTGGCTCGGTCTCGAGCTGGGCCGGGTAGAGGTGGCCAACGCCGAGGGCTTCGGCGACAAGCCGATGGCGGAAATGAATTCCGCCGAGGTGAGCGTCAAGCTGCTGCCGCTGATTCAGCGCGATATCGAGGTGGGCACGGTTACGCTTAACGGCCTGCGCCTGCGCCTGGCCCGCAACGCCGACGGACGCAGCAACTGGGCCGATATTAGCGAACACCTGAGCGAGGGCCAGGCCGAGGCCGAGGAAGCCGAGCAGACCGAAGCCCCCGACGACGTTGATACCGGAACGCAGACCGAGGGCGGCTTCACCCTGGAATCGCTACAGATCGGCGCGATCGATGTGTCCGATGCCGCCATCTCCTGGCGCGATGAAACCACCGGCGCGGACTATCGCCTGACCGGCGTGCGCCTGGGCACGGGGCGTCTCGTGGACGGCCAGCCGGTACGGCTGGAGTTCTCGGGCGATCTTGCCGCACCGGAAGAAGACCTGGCCGCAGACTTCAACCTGGTGGCCCGGGTCGAGCCGAATATCGCCGATCAGTTCTATCGCTTTTCGGACATGACGCTGAGCGTGCTGGCCACGGGCGAAGGCGTGCCCAACGGCAAGCAGCAGGCCTCGCTTTCCGGCAACGGCGAATACGACGCCGCCGAGGGTCGCCTGAAGCTTTCCGGCATGACCTTCCAGGGCGCCGGCCTCAACGTCACCGCCAACGTCGACGGCATCGGGCTCAACGACAAGCCCGCCTATGCCGGGCGCGTGACGTTCAAGCGTTTCGACCCGCGCGCGGTCATGAACGAACTGGGCATGGACGCACCGGCGACGCAGAAGTCCGGCGCGCTGTCCTCGGCGGGCTTCGATGCCCAGTTCGATATCAACAATGACCGTGCCGAGTTCAAGCAGATACTCGCCACGCTCGACGAAAGCTCGCTGAAAGGGTCGGCCAGGGTCGAAAACTTCGAGCGCCCCGCGTTCAAGTTCGATCTCGATCTTGATCAGCTCAACGTGGACGACTATCTGCCGCCGGGCAGCGCCGAGCAGGCCCAGAGCGAACAGCCGGCCGAAACCGGCGGTGGCGAGAAACAGAAAGCCGCCGAGATCGACCTGTCGGCGCTTAAGGATCTGCGCCTGAACGGTCAGCTGTCGGCCGGTTCGTTGACGGCCGCGAATATCGAGGTCACCCATGCCGAGCTTACGGTGGCAGCCCGCGACGGCGTTCTTACCATCGAGCCGCTCACGGCAGATCTCTACGATGGCAACGTGCGCGTGAGCGCGCGCGTGGATGCTTCCAGAGATACGCCGCGCTATGCGTTCAAGGGCAACCTCAACGGCCTGCAGTTCGAGCCGCTGCTCAAGGACGTGGCCGATACCGACCGGGTCGCCGCGCTGGCCAATATGAGCGTGGACGTCACCAGCGCGGGCAAGCAGGTGGCCTCCATGAAGCGTGCGCTTAACGGCAATCTGAGCTTCGATCTGCGCGACGGCGCCTTTAACGGCTTCAATCTGGCCGAGGTGATCGCAGCCGCCCGTACGCGGCTGGCCGGCGACGAGGTCGGCTCGGATGACGGCGGCATCGGCAGCGACGAGCAGACGCCGTTCAACCGGTTCGCGGCGTCTTTCAGCATCAGCGACGGCGTGCTGGCCGGCAAGGACCTGAATCTGGTCACGCGTGTGCTCCAGGCCACCGGCTCGGGCAGCTATGATCTGGCCGACAACAAGCTCGACTACACGGTCGCCGCGATGGTGCCGGAAGACAGCTCCGGCAAACTCGCCGACCTGGCCGGCCTGCAGGTGCCGATCAAGCTCACCGGCAACCTGCTGTCGCCGGACTACAGCCTCGACGTGAAGACTGCCCTGCGCGGCGCGGCTGAAAAGCGGCTGCAGGAAGAATCAGACGACCTCAAGAACAAGGTGCGCGAAAAGCTCGAAGAGCGCGGCAAGAAAGTCGATGCCGATACGCGTGCCCGTATCGAAAAAGGCCTGAACAGCCTGCTGGGCGGCAGCAGCAAAAAGGCGGCCGCTGACGACGGCACGGATAGCGCCAGCACGCCGGCTGCGCCCGCCGAACAAGGCGAAGGCGGCGATGCCGGGGTAGAGGCAGAGAACCGCGCCGGCGAGAACAACGAGGCCGCCGCGCAGGAAAACGCCCAATCCCCGGCCCAGTAGCGGGCCATGACGGGCAGCCGGGTGCGCGTAGCGGCCTGCGCGGCCGCGCTGGCGCTCGCGCTCGTCGTCGCGGCCGGCCCGGCCGCCGCGGCGGTGATCGAAACCATGCAGGTCGAACGCGAGCACGACCGCTATACCATCGCGGCGTCCATGCGCCTGGCGGTTTCGCAGCGCCAGGCCTTTCGAGCGGCCAGCGATTACGAGCGCTTGCCGGAGTTCAACCCGAGCGTGATCGCCAGTCAGCGGCTGCCGGGCGAGCGCCTGCGTTCGACCATCCGGCTATGCGTGGCGCTGTTTTGCAAGCGTATCGAACAGGTCATGCATTACCAGCAGACGCCGCCGGATTCGATCGCCATGCAGGTCGTGCCGGGCGCGGGCGATATCAAGGCGGGCTTTGCCGACTGGACGTTCAGCGCCGAGGATGCGAACACCACGCGCATGGTGTTTGCCGCCGAAATCCAGCCCGACTTCTGGGTGCCGCCCCTGATCGGCCCTTATCTCATCGCGCGCGAACTGCGCCGCCAGGCGCGGGTGACCGCCGAATCCATCGAACGGCTGGCCAGCGACTATGACGACGACACCGACTCCGGCGATTGAACGCGCCCCGGCTGCGATAGCCGACGCCCTGCTGGCCTGGTTCGATGTCCACGGCCGCCACGACCTGCCCTGGCAGCATCCACGCAGCGCCTATCGGGTATGGGTGGCCGAGGTCATGCTCCAGCAGACCCAGGTGGCCACCGTCATCGATTACTTCAATGCCTTCATGGCACGTTTTCCCGATGTTCAAACGCTGGCAGCCGCGCCCAGCGACGACGTCATGGCGCACTGGGCCGGCCTGGGCTACTACGCACGCGCGCGCAACCTCCACGCTGCGGCCCAGGCCGTGGTCGCCGAGCACGGCGGCGAGTTCCCTCGCGATGTCGAATCGCTGATGGCGCTGCCCGGGATCGGTCGTTCCACCGCCGGTGCGATCGCGGCCCAGGCCTTTGGGGTATGGGCGCCGATTCTCGACGGCAACGCCAAGCGCGTGATCGCCCGCCTGGCCGCGCTCACGGCCACGCCCGGCACCGCCGCCTACGAAAAGCCGCTCTGGCAGCTGGCCGAGCGCTATACGCCGAAACAGCGTGTAACCGACTACACCCAGGCGATCATGGATCTGGGCGCGACGCTTTGTACCCGTAGTGCGCCCGACTGCCCCCGCTGTCCCTTGTCGGAGGGTTGCGCGGCCTATGCGCAGGGCGACCAGGCGCGTATCCCCGCACCGCGCAAGCGCAAGAAGCGCCCGCAGCGCGAAACTCGGGTTCTGGTGGTCACCGATACGGCCGATCGCCTGCTGCTGGAAAAACGCCCGCCCGCCGGCATATGGGGCGGCCTATGGAGCCTGCCGGAGGTGGCAGTGGATGCCGATATCGCCGACGTATGCGCGACGCGTTTCGGATTGGCGGTGGAAAACGCGCAGGAACTTGCGCCCATCCATCACGGCTTCACCCATTTCGAGCTGTTGATTCATGCCACGTATGTGCAGGCCGGGCGTGGGGCACGTATCATGGATGGCTCGCTGCAATGGTTCGAGCCCAACACGCGTCCCGGCGTGCCGGCGCCCATTGCCAAGCTTCTGGACAGTCCGCAACACACGCTAGCGCTATGAGCCACACCGTACACTGCGTCAAACTCGATCAAGAGGCCGAAGGCCTGCCGCGGCCGCCGCTACCCGGCGAGCTTGGCAAACGCATCCACGAGAATGTGTCGATGCAGGCCTGGCAGCAATGGATGACCGAACAGACGCGCCTGATCAACGAGTACGGCCTGCACCTGGCCGACCCGAAAGCGCGCGAGTTCCTGATGGAACAAACCGAGGAATATTTCTTCGGCAGCGGCCAGACCGCCGAAACGCACTACGTGCCGCCCGAACAGTAGCCCACCGATACGTCGCCGAGGTTGACGTTGGGCGCGGGGATCGGTTTAATACGCGCTCTCCAAGATCGCTTGCACGATCTGGCCGGATAGCTCAGTTGGTAGAGCATGCGACTGAAAATCGCAGTGTCGGTGGTTCGATTCCACCTCCGGCCACCATCTCTTTTTCCCCGTGGACTGACCGCATATCGCGCTGAAGCAGCGCTGATGCAAACGGCTGTTCGCGTGCATCTGCGCCCGCGCAAGTCTTACACTTACGTAAGACCCGTTCGGCAGGCTCGCAGGCCATGGCACAACTGACCACCAAGCGCTGCAGCGCCGGTGAAATCCAGGCGCATGTGGATGAGCTCGCGGCATTGCGTATCCGCGTGTTTCGCGATTTCCCCTATCTCTACGACGGCGATCTCGACTACGAGCGCGAGTATCTGGCGACCTACGTGAACTCGCCGCGCTCACTCGCTTTCCTGGTGCACGACGGCGATCGGCTCGTCGGCGCGACCACCGCGCTGCCCCTGGCAGACGAGGAGGCCGCGTTCAAAGCGCCGCTCGCCGAGGCCGGCTTCGACGTTGATCGAGTGTTCTATTTCGGCGAATCGCTGCTGTTGGGCGACTATCGCGGCCACGGTCTCGGGCATCGCTTTTTCGACGAGCGCGAGGCCTGGGCACGACAGGCGGGCGATTTTTCGCATGCCTGTTTCTGCGCGGTCGAGCGTCCCCAAGACCACCCTCTGCGACCGCCCGGCTACGAGCCGCTGGATGCGTTCTGGCAGCGTCGCGGTTTTGCGCGTCGCGACGATATCGGCGCGATTTATCGCTGGCAGGATATCGACCAGGGCCGGGAAACAGACAAGCGCCTGGTCTTCTGGATACGCGCGCTCGACTGAATTCCGAGCGGCTGTTGGGGCGTTGAACGTCGCGGGCAGGGGCCGCACTGGCGTGGAAATTGCGTTAGGGTAGTGCGAGTTCCTGGGGGAAACGTCGGGGGGCGTTTGAGCACTAAATTATCGGTAGAGCACGTCTACAAGGTTTTCGGCGCGCACCCGAAACGCGCGCTGGAGCGCATCGAAAAAGGGCAGACGAAGGACGAAATATTTGCCGCCACCGGCATGACGGTGGGCGTGTCCGACGCCTGTTTCGAGGTTGAGGAAGGCGAGATATTCGTGGTCATGGGCCTGTCCGGCTCGGGCAAGTCCACGCTGGTTCGCATGCTCAACCGCCTGATCGAGCCGACCGCAGGTTCGATTCGTATCGACGGCCAGGACATCACCCGCATGACACGCAAGCAGCTGATCGCGCTGCGCCGTCGTGAGATCAGCATGGTGTTTCAGTCGTTTGCGCTCATGCCGCATCAAAACGTTCTCGAAAACACCGCGTTTGGCCTGGCCGTCGCGGGTGTCGCGCGTGAACAGCGCGAGCAGAAAGCGCTGGCGGCACTGGATGCGGTCGGTCTCAAGGCCAACGCCCATAGTTATCCCGACGAGCTCTCCGGCGGCATGAAACAGCGCGTGGGTCTGGCCCGGGCGCTAGCGGTCGATCCCGGTATTCTGCTCATGGACGAGGCGTTTTCGGCGCTTGACCCGCTTATTCGCACCGAGATGCAGGATGAGCTGCTGCGGCTTCAATCCGAGCAGGCCCGGACGGTGGTGTTCATCACCCACGATCTGGACGAAGCCATGCGGGTGGGCGATCGCATCGCCATCATGCAGGGCGGTACGGTCGTACAGGTCGGCACGCCCGAGGAGATCGTGCGCGAGCCGGCCAACGAATACGTACGCTCGTTTTTCCGCGGCGTGGATGTCAGCCACGTCTTCACCGCTGCCGACGTGGCCCGGCGCGATCAGGTCACGGTCATGGAGCGGCCCGGGGTGAGTCTGCGCGCCGCGCTGGAACGCCTGCGCGGTCACGATGGCTCCGCGGCCGTGGTGCACGATCGCGGCGGTCGTTATCAGGGCGTGGTGAGTATCGATTCGCTCATCGCCTGTATCGACGGTCTGGGGCGACGCGACGACGGGCATATCGAGGATGCCTTCATCAACGAGATCGAGCCGGTTTCTGTCGATACGCCGCTGACCGAGCTCATGACCCAGGTGGCACACAGCCCGTACCCGGTGCCGGTCGTGGACGAGGGCGGGCGCTACAAGGGCACGATTTCACGGGCGACGCTGCTGCATACGCTCGATCGTACGGACAAGGGGGCGGCATGATCAGTCTTTACGCCGGTATCGGCGCGTTCTGGCAGGCGCTCAAGGACGCTTTCGTGGTCGATCTGCCCATCGGCGAGGGCTTTACCGCGGTCGTCGATTTCATGCAGACGCATTTCGACCTCTTCTTTACTGCCATCGCCGATGCGATCAGCTTCGTCGCCGACAACCTCACCGCCTTTTTCAACTATCTGCCGCCGCAGCTGGTGTTCGGCGTGCTCGCCGTACTCGCGCTCTGGCGGGTGGGCTGGCAGTTCGCACTGTTCGTGCTGCTGGGGCTCTATGTGGTCATGGGCATGGATCTGTGGCCGGAGTCCATGGATACGCTCGGGCTGGTGATCGCCGCCACCCTGGCCGCGCTCGGCGTGGGGCTGCCGCTGGGCGTGGCCATGGCCAAGAGCGATCTGCTGGCGGCGTTTGTACGCCCCGTGCTGGATTTCATGCAGACGCTGCCGGCGTTCGTGTATCTGATTCCGGCGGTGATCTTTTTCGGCACCGGCCGCGTGCCGGGCACGATCGCGACGGTGATTTTTTCCATGCCGCCGGCGGTGCGCATGATGAACCTGGGCATTCGCCAGGTACCGGCCGAGAACGTCGAGGCCGGGCGCGCCTTTGGCTGCAATCCTCTACAGCTGCTGTTCAAGGTGGAGCTGCCGCTGGCGCTGCCCTCGATCATGGCTGGCATCAATCAGACCATCATGCTGGCCCTGTCGATGGTGGTAATCGCCTCGATGATTGGCGCCGGTGGCCTGGGCGACCCGGTGCTTGCGGGCATTCAGCAGCTGCGTCTGGGCACCGGCTTCGAAGGCGGGCTCGGGGTGGTGATTCTGGCCATCATCCTCGACCGTCTCACCCAGAGCTTTGCCCAGCGCAGCCGCCAGCGCACCGCGATCAGTACACGGTTGAAAGGGTTTTTCGGGCGCCGACAGGACGCGCCCGGCAACTGATATAGCGCACCGCCAGCCGGGCGTTATCGGGGCATCAGATCATTCGAAGGGAGACCGAGAGCATGCATAAGCATTCATTCAAGCATTGGCTGGGTACGGCCGCGATGGCCGCCGGCCTGACGTTCGGCGCGTTCGGCTCGGCCCAGGCCGCCGACGACACGATCGAGTTCGGCTGGACGGCCTGGGCCGATGCCGAGTTCATCACCAAGCTGGCCAAACAGGTCATCGAGGAACACACCGACTACAACGTCAAGCTCACGCTGTCGGCGATCGGTGTGCAGTATCAGGGCGTGGCCAACGGCGATCTGGACGCCATGCTCATGGCCTGGCTGCCGGACACCCACGGTGAGTACATGGAACGCGTCAAGGACGACGTGGACAACCTGGGCACGATGTACGACGGTGCCCGTCTGGGCTGGGTCGTGCCGAGCTATGTGCCGGAAGACCAGGTTGCCTCGATCGAAGACCTGAAAAAGCCGGAGGTGCAGGACAAGCTCGACGGCAAGATCCAGGGCATCGATCCGGGCGCGGGGCTGATGCAGCTGTCGGACAAGGCGATGGATGCCTATGAACTCGGCGACTATCGCCTCGTGTCGGCCAGCGGTGCTGCCATGACCGCCGCGCTCGCGCGAGCCGAAAAGCGCGACGAATGGATCGTGGTGACCGGCTGGACGCCGCACTGGATGTTCGGACGCTGGGACCTGCGTTTTCTCGACGACCCGAAAGGCACGCTGGGCGAAGCGCAGCACGTCGACGTGATCGCGCGCAAGGGTTTCAAGAAAGACTATCCGGAAGTCGCGACCTTCCTGAGCAACTACAAGCTGGATCTGGAAGATCTCCAGGCCGCGATGTACCAGGCCCAGGAAACCAGTTACGAAGAAGCCATCCAGAGCTATATCGATGAGCATGGCGACCAGATCGATGGCTGGTTCGAAGAAAGCTGATCGCGTTTGCGTATAATGCGCTCGCCAAGGCCCGGCCCAGCCGGGCCTTTTTTGTGGCCGCTCTCGGTGGCCGACGATGTCGCTGCATAATGAAGGCTGTTAGCCTTTGGGCCCGTTCAGTCGCTTGTACGTTGGAACCGACGTGCTGGCCGTTTGCAGGATTATCGAATGACCGAGTCGAATCGATCCACCGCGCTGTTCTTCGGCGCGGCGCTTACGTTCGTCGTCACCATGATGGGTACGACGCTGCCCACGCCGCTCTATCCGATCTATCAGGCAGAGCTGGGTTTTTCGCAGCTGATCATCACGGTGATCTTTGCCGCCTATGCGGTCGGCGTGATCGGGGCGCTGATCGTGACCGGTAGCTGGTCGGACCAGCTCGGCCGTCGGCCCATGCTGGCCCTGGGGCTGATGTTTTCGGCCGCCAGCGCCTGTGCGTTTCTGTGGGGCGGCGGCCTGGCGCCGCTGTTGCTCGGGCGCGTGCTATCGGGTATTTCGGCGGGCATATTCACCGGCACTGCCACCGTGGCCGTCGTCGAGCTGGCCCCAGCAGCCTGGGCCGGCAGCGCGACCCTGATCGCCACCGCCGCCAACATGGGCGGCCTGGGGCTCGGGCCGCTGTTCGCGGGCGTGCTGTCGCAGTACCTGCCGGCGCCGCTCACGCTGTGCTTCGTGGCCGACCTCGTGCTGATTGCGTTGGCGGGCGTGGCCGTCGCACTGGTGCCCGAAACCGCCGAACGGCCGGCGCGGCCACGTCTGCGGATTCAGTCCCTGCAGGTGCCGGCCGCGGTACGCGGCGTGTTCATTCCGGCGGCCATCGCCGGTTTTGCGGGGTTTTCGGTGCTCGGTCTGTTCACGGCCATTGCGCCCGCCTTCATGGGCAAGATCCTGAACTACGACAACCATGCGCTGACCGGCGCGGTGGTATTCCTTTTATTCGTGGCCTCGACCCTGGGCCAGGTCGGTCAGTCGCGCCTGCCCGAGCGCTGGCGCCTGCCGCTCGGCTGTATCGGCTTGATCGTGGGTATTGCCCTGGTGGCACTGGCCATCCTGCAATCGTCGCTGGCGTTTCTGGTTGCCGGCGCGATCGTGGCCGGCATTGGCCAGGGTGTGGCGTTCCGGGCCGGGATGGGGGCGGTGACCGCCGCGAGCCCGGCCGCGCGTCGCGGCGAAGTGGCCTCCACCTTCTTCGTGGTGCTCTATGTCGCCATCTCGATTCCGGTGGTGGGCATCGGTGTGGCCGCGCAAACGCTGGGTCTACGCACCGCCGGCATCGGCTTTTCGATGGCGGTGGCGGTGCTTGCAGCGCTGGCGCTGATCAGCCTGCTCCTGCGGCGTCGGGCATCGGACTGAGCGCCCGGCAAGCCCAGGTGCGATAGGCAGGTTGATAGGCGCTAGCCGGATTCGCGCTGCTGTAGCCGCCACATGGCCGCATAGTGGCCGTTCGCGGCCAGCAGTTCGGCATGCCGACCGCGTTCGATGATACGGCCGTCGTCCATGACCACGATCTCGTCGGCGTCGACCACGGTGGACAGTCGATGGGCAATCACGAGCGTCGTGTGATTGGCTGCCAGCTCGGCCAGCGCGGCGGTGATCGCCTGTTCGGCATGGCTGTCGAGCGATGAGGTGGCTTCGTCGAAGATCAGGATCGCCGGGTTCTTGAGAATGGCCCGTGCGATGGCGATCCGCTGTTTCTCGCCGCCGGAGAGCTTGAGCCCGCGTTCGCCCACGAGCGTGTCCATGCCGTCGGGCAGGCGTGCGATCAGCCCGTCCAAGTGGGCCATGCGGGCGGCGCGGGCCACGGCTTCGGGGGTGGCGCCGGGCTGGCCGTAGGCGATGTTGTATTCGATGGTGTCGTTGAACAGCACGGTGTCCTGCGGTACCACACCGATGGTGTCGCGCAGGCTGGCCAGGCTGAGCCGGCGGATATCGTGACCGTCGACGGTGATACGCCCGGCATCGACGTCGTAAAAGCGAAACAGCAGGCGCGCGAGCGTAGACTTGCCGGCCCCCGACTGGCCGACCACGGCCAGCTTGCTGCCGGGCGCGATGGCGAAGTCGATCCCGCGCAGGATCTGGCGCTCGGGCTGATAGCCGAAGGCGACGCTTTCGAAGCGCACCTCGGGGCGGGTGGCCGCCAGCGGCCGCGCGTCGGGGTCGTCGGCGACCGTGGCTTCGACATCGAGCAGACGGAACATGCGGGCCGTGTCGGCCAGCGATTTCTTGAGCTCGCGATACACGAAGCCGAGAAAGTTCAGCGGCACGAACAGCTGGATCATGTAGGCATTGATCATTACCAGATCGCCGATCGTCATGTCGCCGGAGACCACCCGCGTGCCGGCCAGCATCATCATGGCGGTGATGGCGATGGCGATCACGGTGGCCTGGATGGTGTTGAGCGTACCCAGCGACAGGCGCGAGCGCCGCAGCGCGGCTTCCCACTCGCGCAGCTCGCTATCGTAGCGGTCGGCCTCGTAGCGTTCGTTGCCGAAGTACTTGACGGTTTCGTAGTTGAGCAGGCTATCCACGGCGCGTGTATTGGCGCGGGCGTCGAGCCGGTTGGATTCGCGCACGTGGCGGGTACGCCATTCGGTGAGCAGGGTGGTCGCCGCGATGTAGACGACCACGCTCACCAGCACGATCACCGCGAACCAGGCGCTGTAGTAGAACAGCAGAATACCGGCGACCAGGGCGATTTCCAGCAGTGTGGGAATGATGTTGAACAGCATGAAACGCAGCAGGAAGCTGATGCCGCCAATGCCGCGTTCGATATCCCGCGACAAGCCGCCTGTACGCCGCGACAGGTGGAAGTCCATGTCCAGCGCGTGCAGGTGTTCGAATACGGTGAGTGCGATACGCCGCATCGCGCGTTCGGTGACCCGGCCGAACACCAGGTCACGCAGCTGGCCGAACAAGACCGACGCCAGCCGCAGGGCGCCGTAGGCCAGCAGCAATACCACCGGCAGGGCCACGCGCGCGCTTTCGTTGGCGTCGAGCGCGTCGACGATATGCTTGAGTACGATCGGCAGCAGCACCGTCGCGCCCTTGGCGCCGATCAGCAATGCCAGCGCCAGTCCCACGCGCAGGCGATGCTCCCACAGATAGGGCCAGAGCCGGGACAGGCGGTGCCACTCGTCCCGCGGCGCCTCGCTTTGCGTCGAGTCGTCGTTCAAATCAATCCAGGTCGGGCCGTGCCGGCCTCAGGTGGCCGGCACGGTATCGCAGGTGGTGTGCAGGGCTTGTCTAGCCGTCGTCGCGCGCATCGAGCGGCTGTTGCGGTACCTTGCGCAGCTTGGCGGTGTCGTAGCCGTAGTCGGCGACCTTCTTGACGAGCGAATCGTAGGTGGCCTCGTCGATCTGCGGCGTACGCGCCATGATCCAGACATAGTCGCGCTTGTCGCGGGCCACGATCGTGGTCTGATAGTCGTCGTCGACATAGGAGATGACGTACTGCATGCGCAGCACCCAGTAGAAACGCATCGCCCATACGGCGTTGTTCGTTCCCTCGAGCACGCTGCCCACCGGATGCATGGTCTGCTGTTCGCCGTCGAAGCCGCCTTCGCGATAGGTGAAGGTGGTTTTGATCGTGCCGGGCTCGGTCTGTTCGTAGCGCTCGATCGAGTTGTAGGCGTTTTCGGTCGCGCTCGGCGGAATATGGGCGATGACATACCACTTGCCCATATAGCGGTCGATATCGACGTTGTCTTCCACCGGGAAATCGGCCGGTGGCATGAGGCTGCAGGCTGCCAGCCACAGCGGGGCGAGCAGAACAGCGATTTTCTGAACAGCTGTCATCGAGGTCTTTCGTTATCGGGATTTATTCCGATACTACGCGCTCCGCGCGCGCTGTGGATTCCGCGACGGCGCAATCAGCGTGCTCGGACCACCCGCTCGCGCGTGCCAAGCGCCGCTGAGAGCATCTCGAAGGGGATCGGGCGGGCCACGTGATAGCCCTGCGCATAGTCCACGCCGATGGCGCGCAGCGCATCGAGCATGGCACGGCTTTCCACGTGTTCGGCCACGGTCAGCAGGCCCATGGCCTGGCCGACCTGGTTGATGGCCTCCACGATCGATCGCTCGACCGGATCGGTAAGGATATTGGACACCAGCTTGCCGTCGATCTTGATGAAATCCGATGGCAGATTCTTGAGGTAGGAAAACGAGCTCAGGCCACTGCCAAAATCGTCGAGCGAGAACCGACACCCCAGCGCGCGCAGCGAGTGGATAAGCTCGCCGGCGCGGTGGGTGTTGCTGACTGCCGCGGTTTCGGTGATTTCGAATACCAAACGGCGCGGATCGACGCTGGAGGCTTCGATCAGCCCGCGGGCGTAGTCCACGAAATGTTCGTCGGTGATCGACTGGCCGGAGATGTTGATGCTGTAGTGCTCGATGGCCGCGTGTTCGTCGCCTGCTTTGGTGATCAGGCGGATCGCGCGCCGCAGCACCCAGCGGTCGATACGCGGCGCGGCGTTGTAGCGTTCGGCGGTAATCAAGAAATTCTGCGGCGAGAGAATCGAGCCGTCCGTGTCGCGCACGCGCAGCAGCAGCTCCACGCCGCAACGCTGGTGCTCGCGCCGGTCGATCGGCTGTATGAACTGGGCGAACAGCTCGAAGCCGTCGCTGTCCAGCGCCTCGCTGATCTGCTGCATGCGCTGCATGTCGCCGTGGCGAGTGAGCGTTTCGTCGCTGTCGCCGCGGTAGACATAGACTTGATTGCGGCCTTTCTCCTTGGCCATGTAACAGGCGGTATCGGCGCGCCGCAGCAGTTCGGTGGCATCGACCGCCTCGCGGTCGATAGAGGCCACGCCGACGCTCGCGCCCAGCCGGAAAAGTTTGTCGTCCCAGCGAAAACGAAAGCGATCGATTGCGGTGCGCAGATCCTCGGCTTTCGACTGGGCATCGGTGATCGACATGTTGCGCATGATCAGGGCGAACTCGTCGCCGCCCAGCCGCGCCAGGGTATCGTTGCCGCGAATACAACCGCCGAGCCGCGCGGCGATCTGGCGCAGCATTTCATCGCCGGCGTTATGGCCGCAGGTATCGTTGACCAGCTTGAACTGGTCGAGATCGATATAGCACAGGGCATGGCTGTGCTTGTCGTCCACCTCTGCCAGCGCCTGATCGAGTAGTTGTTCGAAAGCGCGCCGGTTGGGCAGATCGGTCACCAGGTCGTGGTTGGCCTGGTAGGTCATTTCGCGCGAAATCTGCTGCAGGCGGGTGATGTCGTGCAGCACGATCACGGCGCCGCTGACCCGCTGGGCGCTATCGCGGATCGGCGAGATCGTGACCTTCACGGTATGACCGGTCTTTTGCGGTGCGCGATCGTAAAGCGTGAGGTCTTCGTCGTGTTCCTGCAGCGTGCCCTGGGTGAGGCAGCGATTCACGAGGCCGCTGACGGCCACATCCCGTGCCGTGTCGACGAAATCGCAGAGTTTGTCGAAATGCCGCCCGATGGCGTCCTGAATATTCACGCCGAGCATCTGCTCGGCGCGGGGGTTGAGGTAGTCCACCGCGCCGCTCGCATCGGTGGTGATCACCGCGTCACCGATCGAGGCGAGGGTGACCTGGGCACGCTCCTTCTCATCGTTGAGCGCCTGTTGCGTCTCGATCAGGCGGGTTCCGTCGCGGCAAATACCTTCGCTGCCGATGGCGTTGCCCTCGGCGTCGTCGATACGGCGCGACGAGATCAGCAGCCACGCGATATCGCCGTTGCGCCGGTACACCCGCGTGGGGTGGCGATGCAGCTGTGCACTGGTAAGCAGCAGCCGCTCATCGTGCGGGTTGGCCAGCACATCGGACAGCGGGCGGCCTTCGAGTTCGCCCGGGCGGTAGCCGAGCATGTCGGTCACCGTATCGGTGATCCAGCTGATATGGCCGTCCTGATCGGTGTGATAAAGCACATCGGTGACGTTGCGCAGCAGGCGCTGTACACGCTGGTGACGCGCGAGCAGCTTGTCGTGATAGCGCTGCACGCGATCGACGAGGTTTTCTACCGCGTCGACCAGCCGGGCGTTGGCACCGCGAATGATCGGTGGTCGGCGCGCGGCCGCGCGACCGACGATATCCGACTGGTCCAGCCAGCTGATCAGCGGCGCCATGGCCTTTTCGTCGTCGACGCGGATTTCGCGTAGCGCATACCAGCACAACACCAGCGCGGCGGTGATCGAGAACAGGGTCAGGACAAGCACCGCCGTGGCCGTGATCGTGTCGGCGCGATAACTCAGCCCCAGCACGACGAACTGGCTTGCGAGCACGACGCCGAGCGCGAGCGCCACGGCGACCAGGCGGCGGGGCAGGCGACTCATGGTCGAGGGGTCGTGTACCGCTTCAAGACGCGGTCAATGGCGACGCATGCGCAGCGATGGGAAAGCATGATTTTTTCCAAGGCCTCAAGGGCGATTGCAGACTCGAATGATAGCGCGAACGGTATGACAAGCCGCTGAAAAGACATGAAACCCGAAGCTCGATACTACGAATTCTGCCGGGCAAAGTATAGGATGAGGCGATGCTCGCCGACTTATATCAACCAACACCCGCACTGCGGGCCCGGCATCCGGGTCGCTAACGTGGTTTTGTTGCGCCCAATCACATTGCTTTTCAGGCAAATCGCGTATCTGTGTCGACGGCTGCGGGTGCGCCTGCTCGCCTCACTCAGTCAGAGTGCGACCTATTCGTTGCCCAATATGCGAATGTTCGCGATCGTGGCGGTCGCGGGGCATCCTCTTTTTTATCTGTACTGGACCGAATTCCAGCCCCAGGTCTTCGAAAGCATATGGCTGCGTGTGTTCAGCGTCGTGGTCGCGCTGCCGATGCTTTTCGAGCGCCAGCTGTTTCGCGCCGGCGAATGGCGGCGCGGCATTACCGTCTACTGGTTCCTTATCCTGGTCTATCAGCTGCCTTTCTTTTTCGTATTCATGTCGCTGATGAACCAGTTCGTCACCGTCTGGGCCCTCTCGACGATGGCGGCATCGCTGTTTCTTGTGCTGCTGGTGTTCGACTGGCTGATGATCATGCTGATGGCGCTGATCGGTACGGTGGCGGCCTGCCTGGTTTACCTCGCGATCGGCGGTGACATGAGCGAACAGTCCGAAACGCTGCGCCAACTGGTACCGACCTATCTTTTCGCGCTGCTCGGCGGCAGTGTATTCAACTACAAGACCGAGCTGGTCGCGCGCGAGAAGTTCGCGGCCATTACATCGGCGGTGGGAACGATGGCGCACGAATTGCGGACGCCGCTGCTGGGTATTCGAAGCGGTGCCCGCGGGTTGCAGAACTATCTGCCGGCGATATTCGAGGGGTTCGAAATGGCGCGGGCCCAGGGGCTACCGGTCAAGCGTATTCGTACCGCGCATTATCGGGAGATGCATGCGGTGCTTGATCGCATCAATACGGAAGCGGAGTACACCAACATCATTCTGGACATGTTGCTGGTGAACTCGAGCCGTACCACCATCGATCAAAGCACCTTCGAAGTCACGTCGATTGGCGGCTGTGTGCAAACCGCGCTGGAGCGCTACCCGTTTCATTCGGCGCGCGAGCGCGAACGGGTGCACTGGGAACCGGAGTCGGACTTCCGCTTTCGTGGCTCGCCGCTTTTGATGGTGCACGTGCTGTTCAATCTGTTGAAGAACGCGCTGTATTTCCTGGCCCGCGTGGACGATGGCCATATCCGGATATGGATCGAGCAGGGCCCGGGCGATGCCCATCGCCTGTATTTTCGAGACACGGGGCCCGGAATTGCGCCGGACGTGTTGCCGCGCATTTTCGAGCGGTTCTATTCCGGTATGCCGCACGGCCAGGGTACGGGCATTGGTTTGGCGTTCGCGCGTATGGTGATGGAGAGTTTCGGCGGCGATATCCGCTGTCGTTCCGTGGTCGGACGTTATACCGAATTCGTAATGTTGTTCCCTGCGGTAGGTCGTGATGAATAGAACCCGTTTAGCGCCGTATTTTCATCCCACCCAGATCGTGCTCGTCGATGACGATATCGATTTTCTCGGCAACCTGAGCCTGCAGCTGGAGGCGGATCTGCCGTATCTGTTGTTCGACTCCACCGAAAAGGCCCTGGGGTATATCAACGATCGCGACGACGAGAGCCCGTCGCGCCAGCGCTTCTTTCGCCTCGAGGAGGACCGTGACGGGCGCCGCCGGGTCACGCTCGATAACGAAGCGTTGGCGCGGGAGATGCATTTCACCAACCGCTTTTCACGTATCTCGATCGCGATGATCGACTACGCCATGCCGCGCATGAATGGCCTGGAATTCTGTAGCCGGATTCGCGATCCCCATATCAAGAAGATTCTGTTCACCGGGGTGGCCACGGAGGCGGAGGCCGTCGAAGGCTTTAACGACGGCGTGATCGATCGCTATATCCGCAAGAGCGATCACAACGTGTACGAGCACCTCAACCGCACGATCCGCGAACTCCAGCACACCCATATACTGGAGACGTTCAAGACCGCGATCGACGTGTTCGACGTCGACGTACCGCCGCTGCTCGGCGACGACACGATAAGGCAGTTGCTGGCCACGCTGCGCTCGCGCTACGAGTTCGTGGAATACTACATGGTGTTCAACCCCACCGGCTTCGTACTCATCGACGGCGATGGAGGGCTTTATCGGCTGGTGATCGTCGACGAAGCCGAGCACCGGGCGATGGTGGAGCGCGCCGTCGCCCTGGATGCGCCCGATGAGTGCATCCGATTATTGCGCGCCGGCGACAACCTGCTCGATCCGGCCTTCATGAATCGCGCGCGCAGCGCGCCATCGGATGCCTATCGTCACTGGAAATCGCATATGCGGGTGGCAGAGCGTGTCGAAGGCGCGCGCACCTATCGCTGGGCGGTGTTCGAATCCGACCCGCGCGAACATGGCATAACCCGACCCACAGCGACCTTCAATCGCTATCTCGAATGGCTGGACACGGTGGGTTATTCGCTGATGTGAGACCCGCGCGGCGGGCGGCGGCTAGTCTCTACTCGAACGGCGCAAACGACTGATACGCCTTACATGCGGCGGATGCTGAAAAGTTCGCGCGGCAGCAGAAAGTGCGCGCTGTCGCATGCTTTTTAATCATGTATTCCATGGCGGCTCGGCCATGTATTGATAAACATAAAATTGCACGCGACTAACGACGTGTAGTTTGGTATGGCACATCTATTTAATATAAATAGAGTTAAATAGAAAATTGCCGGACTGGCCAGGCGTCAGTCGAATGAGGCAATAAACCGTCATATCAATATCAATACGAGGTTGTCATGAACGAATTCCCAGTCTCCCGCCACTCTTCGCTGTGCCCGACGTCTGTCGCCGAACCGGCGTTTCTGCAGCGCCATGTCGACCATTATTTTCGTGAGCGCGTCGAAAAGACCTGGCAGGGCGGGCATATCATGCATGGCCGTCAGCCCGATGCGAACGCCATCCTCATGGTGACCAACGATTATCTGGATCTGGCCAACCATCCGGAGGTGATCCAGGCCCAGATCGATTGCCTGCGCGGATCGGACAATACCGTCGTCATGTCCGGGGTGTACCTGCATGGGGACAGCCCGCAGCTGCATCTGGAGCGGCGCATGGCACGCTGGATGCGCATGGAGTCGAGTCTGCTCTGTCAGTCCGGCTATGCGGCCAACGTCGGCTTGATCCAGGCGATTGGCGCCCCGGGCACGCCGGTCTATGTCGACATGTTTGCACATGCCTCGCTTTGGGAAGGCGTACGCAGCGCAGGCCTGGAATGGAAGCCATTCCGGCACAACGATGCGTCCCATCTGGAGACGATGATCAGCCGTAACGGCCCCGGCATCGTCGTGGTCGACTCGATCTACAGCACCACCGGCAGCATCGCGCCCCTGAAGGAGATCGTCGAAGTGGCCAACCGCCACGGCTGTGTGATCATCGTTGACGAATCTCACTCTCTGGGTACGCATGGCGAGCAGGGCCGCGGTCTCGTGGCCGGTCTCGGCCTGGAGTCCGAGGTGCATTTCGTCACCGCCAGTCTGGCCAAGGCCTTTGCCGGGCGCGCTGGCGTGATTGCCTGCAGCGAGCGGCTGCGTCAGTTCATCAAGTACAACTCGTTCCCGGCGATTTTCAGCTCCTCGCTGCTGCCCCACGATATTGCCGCACTCTCGCGGACGCTCGATCTGATCAAGCGCGCCGACAACGAGCGCAATCGCCTGCACGCCAACGCGGCCTACCTGCGTCGGCACCTCGACGCGCTTGGCTATAACGTCGATAGCGGCGAAGCGCAGATGATCGCGCTCGAAGCCGGCCGCGAGGAGCAGACGATCATCCTGCGCGATGCGCTGGAATCACGGGGCGTATTCGGCTCGGTATTCTGTGCGCCGGCAACCGCGACCAAGCGCTCGCTGATCCGGCTGTCGGTCAACTGCAACCATAGCTATAGCCAGCTTAATCGCGTGATCGAGGTTTGCCGGGAGATCCGCGACGAAGTGGATCTGGCCAACTGGCCTTCGACCCGTCGCAGCCGCAAGCGCGCGCCGATTACGCGTGCCAACGCGGCCTGAGTAAGGCGCGCCGGCGCGCGGCACCCGCTAGCCTGTAGCGGCGCGGGCCGGCGTGAACGAATTGTCGATATCGTGGGAGTGACCGACCCGGCATTGGGCCATGCTCATGCCGGGTCGGCATGGCCGGGGCGCGCAACGCCTGTACGGCGGCCGCGCGCCGTGCCCGGGGTGCCGGGTTGATTCCAGGGCGCAATCCGCTCGGTTTGAACTCGGGCTGAGCCCGGCTGATAAGGTCGACGTTTTCTCAACGGAGACGATCCATGACCGATTTCGCCGAACTCAGCGAAAAGACCGACACCAGCGTTGAAATACTGCGGGCGATCGCCGACCAGCAAGGCGACGATCCGGACAGGATTCGGGAAACGCTCGAGAATCCGGAAGATTTCGATTCACTGATTGCCAGCGCCCGCGAACGCGCATCGGACAAGAGCGTGAACCTGAGGTGGCAGGGCAAGGCTGTCCTCTAGGGCCTGCTAACCCTAGTGCCAATCGCCGTGTCGCTGCGCAAAATCCTGCTAGACGGCGTTTCAGCGCGCGCATGTACCTTCGCGACACAACGCACACTGCGCCCTGTCTTGCAAAAGAATAGAGTGCGGCGCGATTTCATTCGCGTTAACAGGCCCTAGCCCGCTTAAAGGCTACCCAGGAACCAGGGCCGACCGGCAGTTTGCCGGTCGGCCTTTTGTTTGGGCGAGTGTGGTCTTCTGCCGCGCTGTGCTACGGGCTACGCGGCTGAGGTCAGTCCCAGATGCCCGGTTCCACCTGATCGGGATTCTTGAGCACGGCACGGTGAAATACCGGCTCCTCTATGCCTTCGGCGCGCTGGCGCTCGTAGTCCTTGAGCACCCGTAGCGCGATGGGCAACAGTAGCAGGATCGCCACGAGGTTGGTGGTCGCCATCAGGCCCATGGCCAGATCGGCGAAATCCCAGATGAACGACAACGTGGCCATCGAGCCAATCATGACCATGGCCAGAATCAGCGGCCTGAGAATGGTGATCGCCTTCTTGTGGTGCTTGCCGGCGAGGTATTCCACGTTGATTTCGGTGTAGGCAAAGTTCGCCAGAATCGACGTATAGGCAAAGAACAGGATGGCGATGGCGATAAAACCGGAGCCGAAGCTGCCCAGATGATCCGACATGGCGTCCTGGGTGAGCTGAATGCCCTGCATCGAGGCGTCGGTCTGCGTGGTCAGCATCTGGTCATACACGCCCGATAGCAGGATCACCACCGCAGTACAGCTGCAGATGATCAGGGTATCGACGATCACGCCGAACGACTGCACCAGGCCCTGGGCGGCCGGGTGATTGACTTCGGCGGTAGCCGCAGCGTTCGGCGTCGAGCCCATACCCGCCTCGTTCGAGAACAGGCCGCGCTTGATGCCGTTTTCCATCGCGATCTTGATGGTATAACCCACCGCACCGCCGACGGCCGGCCCGAAGCCGAACGCGCTCTGGATGATCAGCCAGAACATGCCGGGCACCTGATCGTAGTTCGCGATCAGAATATAAACCGCGACCAGGAAATAGCCGATCGCCATGACCGGCACGATCTTCTCCGCGGTCTTGGCGATTGAGCGAAGCCCGCCGTAGACGACCACGCCGGCCATTACCACAAGGGCGAGGCCGGTTGCCCAGGTGGGGATCGCGAAGGCGCCCTCCATGCCCTTGGCAATGGTGTTGGCCTGGGCGCCCGAGAACGCAAAGCCGTAGGCGATGATGAGAAACACCGCGAAGATAATGCTCATCCAGCGCTGGCCGAGGGCTCTTTCGATGTAATAGGCCGGGCCGCCGCGATATACGCCGTCGGCATAGTGAATCTTGTAAACCTGCCCGAGCGTGCACTCGATAAAGGTGGTGGCCAGGCCCACCAGCGCGGTCATCCACATCCAGAAAACCGCGCCCGGACCGCCTACCCAGAGGGCCAGGGCCACGCCGGCCAGATTGCCGGTGCCCACACGCGCGGCCAGGGAAGTGGCCAGCGCCTGGAAGGAACTCACCCCCTGATCGCTGCTGCGGCTATCGAAGGTGATGCGCACCATGTGACCGAGCATGCGGAACTGCATGAAGCGGGTGGCGACGGTAAAGATCAGGCCGGCGCCGAATAGCAGGTAGAACAGAATATAGGTCCATATGAAGTTGCTGATCGGCGAGGTCACGGCCTCGACCGCGGCGCGCACTGTTTCAATGAATTCCATTATCGACTTCCCCTTCCCTGTGCGGATCGACCGGCACGCAGCGCTCGAGTGCGTGGCCGTGTCATGCGTTCATGGAGCAATAATTACGCCAGATACGGCCGCCGGCGGTACGCGGCCGTGGCTCAAAGACGCGCTGCAAGGCGCAGCGATCGAGCCTACGCCTGCCTCGCGACGAGGGCCAGACAGCGATTGGTCGCAGAGGCGTCTCCATGTATGGATGCCCGTGGCGCCTGGCGCGGCGGTCACGCGCCGGATATGGCCCCGTCGGATAAAAAAAACCCGTCGCAGGATGATCCATGCGACGGGTCGGTACAGCATCGGTCGATCAGTTGACCGCGCCGCCTTCACTCGCCTGGCTGCATTCGGCTAGCCCGGCATCGCTGGAGCAACGGATCTTTTTGAGCATATGCTGCATTTCGTGGTCGTACCAGTTCTGGTCCCACAGCTGCTCACGCGTATTGCGGAACATTTCGCGGTAGTTCGCGTCGCGATCGCCGGAGATATGCACCCAGTACTTGTCCGGGATTTCCTCGTCGGCGTTCTTCACCCGGCGCAGGGTCGAGTCGAACATGTTGTTGAACACCCACTCACGCGACTTCTGGCCGAAGTCGTCGTCGAACTTGTCTTCGTGGATGATCAGCTGGCCCGAGAGCATGCCGAGCACGAAGTCGGCGATGCCGCCCTGCTCGCCGAGGCCCTTATAGAGTTCGAGCGCGTTGTAGGCAAACGAGGGCGCATAGGCCAGATCCACGCTGCCGTTGTTGAACATCGGCCCGAACGAGGCGATGGAGGCGCCCACCGGCGACGCACCGGCGACGTTGGCCAGGGTCGAGGCCTGCTTGTCGTAGGACATCACCGCGATCTTCTTGCCGGCGACGGTGTCCAGGCTTTCCAGATACGACTTGTCGCGCGCGAACAAAAAGGCCTTGCCCAGCGGCACGACGCCGACCACTTCATTGCCGTCTTCGCTCATGCGATCGGCCGCCTTGGGGCTCGACATCACCTTGATAGCGGTCTTGACCTGGTCGTAGCTCTGAAGGCCGCCGGCCATGTCCAGGCTGCCCGCGAACTTCACGAAATGAATGGCGCGAATGCCGGTGATGCCCACCATGTCGCATTTGCCGGCCTTGAAGTCGTTCGAGGCGACGGCTTCATCGGTATAGGCGCGCGTGTTGAGCTTGATGCCCCATTCACGTGCCTGCACCACATAGTCCTGGAACGACTGGTAGATAAAGCCGTTCGCGCCGATCGGATCGTAGATACACAGGGAACGGGTTTCCTGGGCGCTTGCCGTTTGCAGCGCGCCGCCAAACAGGGCGGCGGCGCCAACCACGGCGGCACCCACATAAGAGGTCATTTTTCGGGACAGCATGGATCATATCCTCCGGGGTTGTTTTCTATTGCGACGGGCGGGTCGGCCCGATGGTTTAAAGCGCATCGCAGCGAGTGCGCATCAGAACAGCTCCATGAATACGAGCGGGGCGAAGGCGACGAGCAGCAGGGTGGTCGCCATGACCGTAATCGGCAGCAGCATGCCCTCATGCCGGCGCCAGAAGCTGGGGTCGTTGGCGACCTCGGCCTTGGCGGCCTGGATCTCGTCATCGCCCACCACCTGGCGCGTCAGCAACTGGTTGAGCGCCACCGGTGGGCTGAGATAGCCCAGCTCGAACGCCGCCAGTACCATCATCCAGAAATGGATGGGATTGATGCCATTGTCGTAGGCGACCGGTGCCAGCGTCGCACTCACCAGAATAATGGCGCCGTAGGGCTCCATGATCATGCCGATCGCGACCAGCATGATCACCAGCACGGCCGTGGCATACCACACGCTGGCGAACTGATCGGGGAACAGTTCCATCACGCCCGAGCGCTCCATCACGCCGCCGAACACGATCGACAGCACCATGAGCATGAGCAGTGCGCCAATGAGCACCGACGTTTCCGCGGTGGCCGCACGCAGGGCGTTCCAGAAGCCCGACGGCTTGTACGCCGGGCCGGCGGCCTGACCGCGGTCGGCCTTGTAGATCGCGGCCTGGTAAAGACGCTGGGCACGCCAACGGTCATAGCCGAGCAGCGCGAGCATGACCAGCGGCAGGATCACCGGCGCCGAAAACTCGTTGAACGACTGACCCAGCAGATGGGTATAGACGAAAACCACCGCGAAGCCGATCACCACATAGGGCAAAATCGGGCCCAGCGCGACCCGGGTGGCCGGAATGGCATCGTCCGGCGTGGCCAGATGCGGCCGGCTCTTGCGGGTGAGGTAAACGAAGCCGGTGAAGATCACCGCGGCGAGCGCGAACACATACAGGCCCCAGCCGAACAGCTGGTCGGTGGTCACCTGGCGATTGAGCGCGGCGATGATCACCACCATCAGACAGGGATTGAGCACCACGCCCATGCTGCCGGACATGGCAGTCGACGCCACCGCCAGCTGGCGATAGGTGCCGGCGATACGCAGCTCCTGATAGATGACGGCGCCGATCGCAAGCACGAAGATGCCCGAGGCGCCGGTATAGGCCGTCGGCCAGGCCGAGGCCAGTACCACGATGATCACGACGAACTCGGGGCGCATCTCCCAGGAGCGGAACACGCCGAACAGCAGTTCGGCGATGCGCGTGTGCTTGAGCATCATGCCCACCCACACGTACAGGCCGATCGCGGTATACAGGTCGGCGAAGCGCAGCATCTTGCCCAGCTGGATGGCTGGCCCGGAGAGATAGCCCTCGCTGAGAAAGAAATACAGGATGCTGACCAGCGCCAGCCAGCAGTACAGCGGCACGGTAAGTGGCGCGTAGAGCAGCGACCCCTTGTCGCTGGCATGGGATGGAACACGCAGGAACCGATAGCCCGCGGCGATGGCCAGCACGAGGAAGGTCACCAGCCACAGGGCATTGAGCGTGAGGTCACCGCCCGAGTCCAGGCGCAGCCAGGCAAATCCGCTGACCGCCATGGCAATGTTGGCGACCACCTGCGAGCCGGCGCTGACGCGATAGTCGAGCCGGGACCGGGGCACGCGCAGCGCGATCTGCTCGTTGAGGACGAGCGCGACGAAACCGCCGATCATGATCAGCAGGATCAGGATATAGCTTTGGAATTCCTGACCCAGCTGGTTGATCCGTCCCATACCCAGCTCGAGCGAGCGAAATGCGCGCAGCGACGAGGTCGATGTGACCTGCTGGTTGTATTCGTAGCGCTCGTAGCTGGCCACACACTGGCTGCGCTGGGCTTCGAGCGACTGACGCAACGCCGCCGGGTCGGACGGCCCGGCATCGAAGAGGCTGTCTTCATCGGGTTCCGCGGCGTTTGCCTGACTTTGCGCCACGCGCGCATCGATATCCATGTCCGGGTCGCAGGCCGGTTCGGCCATGTCGACGCGGAGCATGTTGTAGTCCCGCCAGATATCGCCGCCCAGGCTGAGCAGCTGGCCATGGATGAACGCGCTCGTGCCAAACAGGATTGCCAGCAGCAACAGCACCGCTACGGGTACTGTTATCAGCCAGTTACGGCCGGCGCTATAGGTTTTGGGCTGATCGTCGCCGTGCGGGTCGGCCGTGACCGATCCGCTGTCGTTGTTGTGGTTTGTCATCAGTTGAGGAAGCTGTCCGCGTCGAAGTCCGAATCCGATTCACCGCTGTCTTCGCCGGGGAAATCGCCGAGCGCGAGGAAGGGCGTACGCTGGCCGGTTTCCTTGGTCCAGATACGATCGGACAGATAAAGCGCCTGGGCGTAGGCGACCTCGCTGAAGATCAGATAGTCCTCGGGGGCTTCACCCGCGTTGTAGATTTTCGCGACCTGACGAATGCCTTCTTTCTCGCGGGCCTCGTCGGACTGCCCGAAGCCGGCGATCGCGTAGAGCATGGCCGCCATCGGCATGCCCTTGCTTTCGCCGTAGTCGGCGGCTTCCTTGAGCTGGGCCCAGGGGTCCTTGCCGTCCGGCGTGGTGCCGGGCACGCTCAGCCAGACGACCGCCTGCAGAGCGTTCGGTACGCCCCACCATTTTTCATTATCCATGCACTCGGTGGCCCGGCCGGCGCGGGCGGCCACATCCTGGGGCACACCCACGCTGCTCGAGGCCTGAATATCGCTCAGCACGGCCTGGACCGAGGTCAGCGTGCCGGCCATGTACTCGAATTCCTCGACGTCGTTGCCCAGCGAAGGACATTCGCCGGTGCCCAGCTCTCCGAAGGCATCCACGGTGTCGCGATAGACCGCATAGCGACGCAGCGCGGTACGCCGGAACAGGCGCTGGGAATTGATACGCGCATCGCGCGCCTCTTCGGTATTGCCCTCACGCAGGGCACGCGCAAAGCGCAGCTGCTCTTCCTGGGCCTGGGCCTCGGCGCACAGGCCGGCGAGCAGGCTGGTGTTAAGCAATACGTTGGAGGGACGGCCGATCACGCGGCTGAAGGATCCAAGCAGCTGGTGCTGCCCCATGCCGGTGCCGCAGGAGGCCAGGTCCAGGTCGCCGCTGGCGATGACATAGGGCACGACCTCGTCCTGCGAATAGTGCGCAAGCACGTGGCCGGTGGGCTTGTAGACAAGGCCGCAGCCACTCAGACCGACGACAAGGCCTGCCACCAGGGGCAGCGAGAGTCTCTTCAGCATGGCGTTTAAGCCTCCTACGTATTGTTGTAAGTCTTAACGTTCTCGCACCACGCGCGCTGCGGCTGGGGCCGTCTTCTTGTAAGTGCGGCTGGCATGTTCGCCAGCGTCGCGCGCCGTCGTGGGCTGGGCTCAATATCCGACATCGGCGACCGCAACGCCACGGGCAGTTCGGAAAATATATCTTTTACCTGAGCCGAAACCAAGTTTCAGCTAACGAAGCGCGCGGCGTTCCTGTTGCACGGGGGCGCCGACAGCAGCGGCGCCCGTGCGACAATCACGCGCCGGAAAGCCCCGATTCATACGTGTTCCGGGTTGGTTCGGCGGTTTTTGTTCAGTCATCAGGGCAGGCCAGATGGGCGGCAATCGATCGACAGATGTGATCGTACTCGGCGGCGGCGCGGCCGGGCTGATGTGCGCAGCGGTGGCCGGCGCGCGCGGCCGGCGCGTGGTCGTGATCGAGGGCAGCAAGCGCTGCGGCAAGAAGATTCTCATGTCCGGCGGTGGGCGCTGCAACTTCACCAATCTCTACAGCGCCCCGGACAACTTCCTGTCTGCGAACCCGCATTTCTGCAAGTCGGCCCTGGCGCGCTACACGCCGGCCGATTTCATCGCGCTGGTCGAGGCCCACGGCATCGCCTATCACGAGAAGGAGCGCGGCCAGCTGTTCTGCGACGAATCCTCGAAACAGATCGTGGCGATGCTGCTCGATGAATGCGCGGCGGTCGGCGCAGAGATTCGCGTGAACACGTCGATCGACGGCGTGGCTCGCGATGCCCTGGGCGGGTTCGAGGTGAGCACATCCGCCGGGGTCTGGCATGCAGAAAGCGTAGTGGTGGCCACCGGCGGTCTGTCGATCCCGAAAATGGGCGCTAGCGGCATCGGCTATCGTATTGCGCGCGACTTCGGCCTGCCGGTACGGGCCACCCGTGCCGCGCTGGTACCGTTCACCGTCGCGGGCGCGGCGCGCGCTGCGTTCGCCGAGCTTTCCGGCATCGGGACAACCGTCGAAGCCGCCTGCAACGACGGCCTGTTCGAAGCCGGGCTGCTGTTTACCCACCGCGGTCTGAGCGGGCCGGCCATGCTGCAGGTTTCCTCCTATTGGCAGCCCGGCGATACCGTGGCCATCGACTGGTTTGCCGGCGCGCCCGTCGGCGACTGGCTCGAAGACGAACGCGCTGCGCGACCGAACGCACGGCTGGCCAGCGCGCTCGCAACGCGCTTCCCACGCCGGCTGGCGAACTGGCTGGCCGAACGCTGTACCTCGGGCAATGCACGCCTCAAGCAGCTCGACGAAGCCGCCATGACGACCCTGGTCGATCAGCTCTCGGCCTGGCCGTTCAGCCCCGACGACACCGAAGGCTATCGGACCGCCGAGGTTACAATCGGCGGCGTCGATACGAACGCGCTGTCCTCGGCTACGCTCGAAGCGCGCGACGTGAACGGCCTGTACTTCATTGGCGAGGTGGTCGACGTGACCGGCCATCTCGGCGGGCACAACTTCCAGTGGGCGTGGGCCTCCGCCAAGGCGGCAGGCGAGGTAATCTAGGGCTCTCTTTTCAGCAGGTTGGTCTTATGCGGATACGGTTCGTCTCGAACAGCTGGCGTCATCTGTTATTGCCGGTGGGCGCGCTCACCCTCGCTGCCTGCGCATCGCAGTCGGTGGAGACGGCGCAGTCTTCGGATACGGCACAGGGCAGCGCCGATGTGGCAGCCGATATGCGCATGTCGGCGGCGCCAGCCACCCAGGCGGTCCCGGCTGAAGCGGTGCGCGACGCCGCCGGCTTCGATCGCTGGGTCGCGGATTTTCGCCGGCGTGCCGCCGCACGCGGTGTGTCCGAGCGCACCCTCGACGCCGCGTTCGAGGGCTCGGAGTTCGTACCGCGTATCGTCGAACTTGATCGCCGCCAGCCCGAGTTTTCGCGGGCGATCTGGGACTATCTCGACAGCGCGGTTTCCGATGCGCGTATCCGCCAGGGCCGCGAGCAGCTGGGCAGCTACGCTGCCGAGGCGCGTGAGGCTGAAACCCGTTACGGCGTACCGGCCACGATCATTGGCGCCATCTGGGGCGTGGAAAGCAACTACGGCAGCAACTTCGGCAACTACGAAACCATCGATGCCCTGGCCACACTCGGCTACGACGGCCGACGCACGGGCTTTGCCGAAGAGCAGCTCTATGCGGCCCTCCAGATTGTGGAAAACGGCGATATCGATCGCGAGCGCATGCGCGGTTCCTGGGCAGGCGCGATGGGGCATACCCAGTTCATTCCCACCAGTTTTCTGGCCTATGCGGTCGACGAAGACGGCGACGGGCGTCGCGATATCTGGGGCAGCATTGCCGACGTCATGGGTTCGACCGCCAACTACCTGAAAAAGAACGGCTGGCAGCCGGGCCAGAGCTGGGGCCGCGAGGTCGTGCTGCCGCCCGATTTCGACTATGCCCAGGCCGAGCTCGACACCCGTCGCAGCAGCGCCCAGTGGCAGGCCGCCGGCGTACGCGCGGTCGACAGCCGTGGCCTGCCGTCATTGGTTTCGGCGTCGATCATCGCGCCCGCCGGTGCCCACGGCCCGGCCTTCATGGTGGGGCCGAATTTTCGCACCATTCTGCGCTACAACAATGCCACCAGCTATGCGCTGGCCGTCGGCCTGCTCTCGGACCGGCTCGACGGCGCGCCCGGCGTGTACGGCGACTGGCCGCGCACCCTGGCCAGCCTCTCGCGTACCGAGATCAAGGACATGCAGGGCCTGCTCAACCAGCTCGGCTATGGCACCGGCACGCCGGACGGCATCATGGGGCCGAACACCCGCGCCGGGCTGCGCGCTTTCCAGAAGGCCAACGGTCTGACCGCCGACGGCTACCCGACCCACGAGCTGCTGGGCCGTATTCGCGTCGCCGCGGGCTGACCTAGGGCAAGCCGGGCACTCGGCCCGGCTTTGCCCCTCGACGCCGGGGCAGGCTATTCGTGGCCGGCGATCGGGTGGGGGACGTAGGGCGCTTCGAGCTTTTGCTTCTCGTCGGCGCTCAACTCGATATCGATGGCCTGAATCGCCTGTTCGAGATGGTGCGATTTGCTTGCCCCCACGATCGGCGCGGTGATCGCCGGGTTCGAGGCCACCCAGGCGAGGGCGATCTGTGCCATCGCCACGTTGCGCGCGTCGGCGACCTCGCGTAGCGCCTCGATTACCGGCCTATCGATATCGCCACCGAGCTGCCATTTGCGCGTGTTCTCGTCGGTCTGTGCGCGTTTGGACTCGCCGCCTTCGCCCTGGGTCGTCTTGCCGGCCAGCACGCCGCGCGCCAGCGGGCTCCAGGGAATCACGCCCACGCCCTGATCGGCACACAGCGGCAGCATCTCGCGCTCCTCTTCGCGATAGACGAGGTTGTACATGGGCTGCATGGTCGAAAACGGCGTCCAGCCATTGCGCTCGGCGACCTGCTGGGCCTTGGCGAACTGCCATGCGTACATGGAGGAGGCACCGATATAACGGGCCTTGCCGGCCTTCACCACGTCGTGCAGCGCTTCCATGGTTTCCTCGATGGGCGTGTCGTAGTCCCAGCGATGGATTTGATACAGATCGACGTGATCGGTGCCCAGCCGTTCGAGCGAGCCGTCTATGGCGCTCATGATGTGCTTGCGCGACAGGCCGCGGTCGTTCGGTCCGTCGCCCATCGGCATGAAGACCTTGGTGGCAAGCACGAAATCGTCGCGCCGGGCGTAGTCGGTCAACGCCTTGCCGACCACGCGCTCCGACTCGCCGCGCGAATACATGTCCGCGGTATCGAAGAAGTTGATGCCGGCATCGAGGGCCTGCTTGATGAACGGCCGGCTGGCCTGTTCGTCGAGCACCCATTCGCGCCATTCCGGGGTGCCGTAGGTCATGGTGCCCAGGCACAGGGGCGAGACTTTCGTGCCGGTGCTGCCGAGACGTTTGTAGCGCATTGATTACTGCCGTGGAAAAATCGATGCTGTATACAATAAAGCAGTAGAAGCCGCTCGGGAACCTTGCCGCCGGCATGCTAATCTGAGGTGCATTCGTCCCCTGCAACAGAGGCCCCGATGGGCCAACAGCCGACCCTGACCGGACTGCTGGAATCGCTGGATTCCAGTGCCGATACCCATGCCGAAAGCAACAGCGCCGACGACCGCCTGTCGATCGGGGAAGTGCTGCAGGTCATTGGTGAGCGCGGCTATGGCCCGCTGGTGCTCATCCTGGCCCTGATCGCTGCGCTGCCGACGGGGGCGGTACCCGGCATCCCGAGCGTCTGCGGCATATCGATCGCCCTGGTATCCACCCAGCTGATCTTCGGCAAGGCCCACCCCTGGCTGCCCAAGCGCCTGCGTCGGCTGTCGATCGAGCGGCATCGCTATCGCCAGGTATCGCGTCGCCTCACACCCTGGACTCAGCGTATCGATCGCCTGGTACGCCCGCGCCTGACCGTGCTCGTACAGGGCGCATCCACCCGCCTGATCGGTCTGGCCTGCGTGGTGCTCGGGGTATGCATGGTGCCGTTGGAGATCATTCCCTTCGCCGCGGCCGCGCCGGCTTTTGCCATTGCCTTCATGGGCCTGGGTCTGACCGGCCGCGACGGCTTCTGGGTGTTGGCAGGGCTGGTGCCGGCCGGACTGGCCGGCTATTTCGTCTATACCCTGATTACCTGAGCTCGGGCTGACAGTTCGGACAGCGGTACAGCCGCCGGCTGGCAACGGTGGTTTTTTCGATCGCTGCGCGGCAGTCGTAGCAGGCCTGCCCAGCGCGACCGAAAACCCGATGCCGCCGCGCGCCAAAGGACTGGCCCTGCGCCTTGAGCCGCTGCGCGCGGTCGGGGTCGTTGGTGATGCCCTTGAGCCGATAGGCCTGTTCGATCATCGTCCGCGTCGCAATCACCAGCCGGCGGCGTTGTGAATCGTTCAGCGACTTCGGTTTGTAGCGCGGATGCAGGCCGGCGACAAACAGGATCTCGGATCGCAGATAGTTGCCCACGCCGGCGATGAAGTGCTGGTCGAGCAGCAGCGTGCCAAGGGCACGGCCGCAAAAGCGCCGGTCGTCGAGCTGTTGCAGCAGCCGGTGATCGTCCACATCGGCATCGTTGAGCAGATCGGGGCCAAGCCGGGCGAGATAGGGCACCGTGTCGAGGGCGGCCGGGCGTACCAGGCGGATATCCGAGGCGCTGTACAGGCGTGCCGCCCGTGGCCCGGCGCTGATCGCGAAGCGCAGCTGTCGCTTCGTTGTCGGCAGCGATGCGGCGCGCCCGATGCGCCACTGTCCGTACAGCTGGTTATGGCTGTAAACGCACCAGGGGCCGTCGTCGCCGCGCGCGGCAAAGAACACCAGTACGCCCTTGCCGCGTGCCTGAACCGAGGTGATACGGCGCCCGGTCAACGCGGCCTCGAAGCCCTTGAAGCGCTCGAAGGCAAAAAATACCGCGTCGGCATCCCGCCCGCCGACGGCGGTTGCGATATCGTCGACCATGCGTCTTATTTCGGGGCCTTCGGGCATCGCGGCTCTAGAGATTCTTTTGCGTGAACAAGTAAAAGCGCTGTACAGCCAGCGTTTACCCGAAGTTCGATACACTCGGATGCAGTCACGACAATCCAAAACCGCAAGCAAGTGAACAGTATGAATAAAACCATCATTAGCCTGGCCGCGACCGGCCTGCTCGCCGCGACGGCGATGAGCGCCAACGCAGCGGAAACCTACAAGATCGATCCGTCGCATACCTATGGCAACTTCGAGATCGGCCATATGGGGCTGTCCACCATGCACGGCCGTATCGATGTTACCGGCGGCGAAATCGTCATGGATCGCGAAGGCGACACCAGCAGCGTGAACGTCACCCTCGATCCGGCCACCGTCGATACCGGCCACGACAAGCGCGACGAGCACCTGCGCGAAACCGAAGGCTTCTTCGAAGTCGACCAGTACCCCGAGATGTCGTTCAAGTCCACGCGCGTGAGCTTCGACGGCGACGACGAGGCCACCGTCGAAGGTGAGCTGACCATGCACGGCACCACCAAGCCGGTCACGCTCGACGTCGACGACATCGTCTGCAAGACCAATCCGATGGACGAGAAGAAATATACCTGCGGGTTCTCGGCCGAAACCGAAATCAAGCGCAGCGAATTCGGAATGGATGCCTATGTGCCGCTGGTCGCCGACGAAGTCGATATCCAGATCGAGGTCGAAGCCAATCGTCCCAACGACCAGGGCTGATTTAAAGGCCCGGTGACAATGGCCGGCGGCTCGCAGGAGCCGCCGGTTTTTTTTTGGCCTGAGGTCAGGGCCTGCGATGGGCTCTTCGCCAGGACCGGCCTGCGACTCGGGCGCTCAGTCGGTGGTCGCGGTTTGCGTATCGCGCGACTCGTGCTCGCAGACCGGTGTGCTGTCGCCGATCGCTGCACAGCCGATGCCGCGCGGGTCGGAGGCCGCGTCCATTCGGTTCTCGGCCTTGTTCCAGATCACCGCGTGCATGTCGCCGTAATGGCGATTGACCCGTTCGAGGCTGTGGCCAAGTTTCTCCAGGCCGGCACGCGTGTCCGACGACAATGCCCCGGGCTCGTATTCGACATGATCGGGTAGATACTGGTGGTGGTAGCGCGGTTTGCCGACCACGCTCGCGGCGTCGCCGCCGTGGGTGAAGTCCAGCACGCCGAGCAGCACCATGGTGGTGATCCGGCTGCCACCGGGGGTGCCGAGCGCCATCTCGCGATCGTCGCCCACGACGAAGGTCGGCGTCATGCTCGACAGCGGGCGTTTGCCGGGTGCGATCGCGTTGGCCTCACTGCCGACCAGCCCATAGCCGTTGGGCGCCAGCGGCTTGGCCGAAAAATCGTCCATCTCGTCGTTGAGGAATACGCCGGTGCCCGCGGCCACCAGCCCCGAGCCGAACGGAAAGTTCACCGACAGCGTGGCAGCAACGCGATTGCCCTCGGCATCGATGACCGAAAAATGGGTAGTGTGGTGGCCGCTGGCGCGCTCGGCGGTTACGCCGGCGAGTTCATCGCTGGGCGTGGCCCGATCCATACGGATGCCCACGCGCAGACCGGCCGCATAGTTCTTGTCGATCAGCCGGGCGATAGGCATATCCACGAAGTCCGGATCGCCCAGATAGGCGGCGCGATCGCGGTAGGCGCGGCGCATGGCCTCGATGGTGACGTGGCGACGCTCGACATCGTCGAGCGTGCCCCACTCGAAGCCTTCGAGGATATTGAGCGCTTCGACAAGCACCGGGCCGCCGGACGACGGGGGCGAGCCGGACACGATCTCGTATTCGCCGTTGGGTGTGCGGTAGGTGCCGTGCGTGGGCTCGCGCTCGATAACGTCGTAGTCCGCCAGGTCCTGGCGGGTCCAGATACCGCCGGCGCTGCGCACGGCCTCGACCAGCCGGCGTGCGACGTCGCCGTCGTAGAAACCGTCGCGGCCGCGTTCGGCGAGGGCCTCGAGCGTGGCGGCCAGGTCGGGCTGTTTGAAGCGGGTGCCGGCAGGCAGTACGGCGCCGTCCTCGTCGAGCAGCAGCGCGGCGCTGGCGGGGTATCTCGCCAGCACGTCGCGGCGGTACTCGGCCAGCGTGTGCATGTGGTCGTTTATTTCGAAGCCGTCGCGTGCCAGGCGGATCGCCGGTGCGAGCGTACGCGCCAGGTCCAGCTTGCCGTAGCGTTCGGCGATATGCGCGAGCGCGGCCGGCTCGCCCGGAATGCCGGCGGCCAGCGCGCCGTTGCGCGAGCGCTGCTGGACGAAGTTGCCGTCGTCGTCGAGATACATGTCGCGGGTGGCCGCGCCCGGCGCTTCTTCGCGGCCGTCGATCATGACATCGCGATTGTTTTCGGCGTCGTGCAGCAGCCAGAAGCCGCCGCCGCCCAGCCCGGAGCCCTGCGGCTCGACCACGGCGAGTGCGGCAGTAATGGCAACCGCGGCATCGAAGGCGTTGCCGCCTGCGTCGAGCACTTCCATGCCGGCAGCGGTCGCCGCCGGATGGGCGCTGGCCACGGCCGGGGCCGGCGGTGTGTCGTTGCCCGCCAGCGCGCTGGATAACGGCAGGCACGAAACAAGCACCGAGCAGGCGATCAGACGAAGCCGGACATACATGGGCATTACCGCGAAAAACGAAAGGCGGATCATCACGATACCGCCTGTAGTCGCCGAGCTCTAGCCGCCGGTCTTCTCGTGGAGCTTGTCGGCTACGAGGCTGGGCACCAGGCCGCTGATACGCCCGTCGAGGAAGGCGATCTCGCGCACCAGCGTGGAGGAGATGTGGGCATATTCGGGCGAGGGGGCCAGAAAGATGGTATCCACCTGCGGAGCGAGATGACGGTTCATCACGGCCATCTGTTTTTCGTATTCGTAGTCGCCCACGCCGCGCACGCCGCGTACCAGCACGCTCACCCCGTGCTTGCGGGCGAAATCGACCACCAGCCCGCTCACCGGCATGACGATCACGTTGTCGACATCGGCCAGCACCTGCTTGGCCAGTTCGACGCGTTCCTGGTGATCGAAGATCGATTTCTTGCTGGCGTTGCTGGCCACCGCCACGATCAGCTCGTCGAACATGCCCGCCGCGCGTCGAATGACGTCGGCATGTCCGTTGGTGATCGGGTCGAAGGTGCCGGTATAAGCCGCCCGGATATTGGGTGCGCTACTCATCTGTCGCCCACTCCGCCGTGTCCGTGGCCCCGGTTGTGTTGCGCTGACCGCACGTAGTTCTCCTCAGGCGTTTCTCGCGCGCGTGCCTGTGCGCGCGGCGCGAGCATGGATTACGAAATCAAAGATGCGCGGTCATCTTCGCTGGCAGGGCGCGGCTGTGCAAGGCAGTAGCCGACGTCGCCGGCGCGCTTGGCGCGGCGTATGTCCAAGCGGTCGGCGAACAGCGCATGCAGGGCATCGGTTTGTTGGGCCGGATATTCGAGATAGATCTGCGCATGGCCGGGCAGCGCGGCCAGCACCCGATCCAGTGCCGGGCCGTGCAGTTCGGCGGCAAACGGCGGATCGATGAACACGACATCCGGGGCGGGCGTAGCCAGGGTCAGCGCGAGCGCATCGCCTTGAACCAGCGTAGCGCGCGCGGCTGCGTCCAGCGTATCTAGCGCGGCCCGCAGCGAGGCGATGGCCTGGCGATCGCGTTCGACGAACTGTACGTGAGCGGCCCCGCGCGACAACGCTTCCAGGCCGAGCGCGCCGGTGCCGGCGAACAAATCCAGGCAGCGTGCGCCCTCGATACGCGGGGCAAGCCAGTTGAACAGGGTTTCGCGTACGCGATCCGGCGTGGGGCGCAGGCCTTCGGCCATGGTCACGGGCAGACGCCGCCCGCGCCAGGCGCCGCCGATGATACGAACGGAGGTGGTAGCGGCGCTTGAGTTCGGGCGCGGCCTGGCCGATCGACGCGCCACCTTCAGCCTCGGTCGGCCGGCGCGGTCATCCCTGCTGGGTGCCGCCGACGGTGATCGCATCCACCTTGAGCGTGGGCTGGCCCACGCCCACCGGCACGCTCTGGCCATTCTTGCCGCAGACGCCGATGCCTTCATCCAGGGCCAGGTCGTTGCCGACCATGGAGATACGTTCGAGCACGTCCGGGCCGTTGCCGATGAGCGTGGCACCCTTGATTGGCGCGCCGATCTTGCCGTTTTCGATGCGATAGGCCTCGTCGGCCGAGAACACGAAGTTGCCCGAGGTGATATCCACCGAGCCGCCGGAGAAATTCACCGCATAGATGCCGTGGTCGACCGAGGCGAGGATATCTTCAGGCACGCTGTGACCGGCGCGCATATAGGTATTGGTCATGCGCGGCATGATGGTGTGCGCATAGGATTCGCGGCGCGCGTTGCCGGTCGGCGCCATGCCCATCAGGCGGGCGTTTTGCTTGTCCTGCATATAGCCGACAAGACGGCCGTTTTCGATCAGCGTATTGCAGGCTGCGGGGCTGCCCTCGTCGTCGATCGCCAGCGAACCGCGGCGCCCGTCGAGCGTGCCGTCGTCGACGATGGTGCACAGATCGGAGGCGACCTTTTCGCCGATTCGGTTGGAATAGTTCGACGAACCGCGGCGGTTGAAGTCGCCCTCCAGGCCATGGCCGACCGCTTCGTGCAGCAGTACGCCCGGCCAGCCGGCACCGAGTACGACTGGCAGGCTGCCGGCCGGCGCGGGTTCCGCGTGCAGGCGGACCAATGCACGGCGTACGGCCTCGCGGGCGTAGCCGGCCACGCGGTCGGCCCCGTCGCCGGTGGCCGTACCGAAATAGTCGTAGCCCATACGCGCACCGCCGCCGGCGCTGGCAGATTCGCGCACGCCGTTTTCTTCAACCTGTACCGACACGTTCACCCGCACCAGCGGGCGCACGTCGCCGGCCAGCGTGCCGTCGGAGGCCGCGACCAGCATGGTGTCTGAGGAGCCCGCCAACGACACGGTCACGCGCACCACGCGCTCGTCTGCATCGCGAGCGATCTTGTCGGCGTGATGTAACAGCGCGACCTTGGCATCGGCGTCGAGCGTGGCAGACGGGTCGATCGGCGCATAGCGCGTGGCCGCGCCGCTGTCACGACGGGTCAGCGCATTCACGGTTGCGCTCTTGCCATCCCGGGCAATCGCGGCCGCAGCCTGTGAGGCCCGGGTCAAGGCCGGAAAGGCAAGCTCGTCGGCATAGGCAAAACCGGTCTGCTCGCCGGCCAGGGCACGCACGCCCACACCCTGTGACGTCGACGCGCCCGCGCTGCGTACCACGCCGTCCTCGAGCATCCAGGATTCGTTCTTGAGAATCTGGAAATAGAGGTCGGCATAGTCCACGCCCGGTACCATCAGGCCCCGAAGCGCGGATTGCAGCTGGCCGGCGTCGATGCCGGCACGGCCGAGCAGGGTGTCGGAAGCGATATCGATAGCGTTTTTCATCGCATCACATTAACACCGCGCGGCGCCTCGTTGGGGGCGCCGCTGGCACGATCAGAGGGTGAGGATCGTCGAGCCGGTGGTTTCGCGGTTGGCCAGGGCCCGATGGGCCTCGGCGGCGTCTTCGAGCGCGAAACGCTGGCCGATGTTGATGCGCACATCGCCGGATTCGAGCACCGCAAAGAAGTCGGCGCACATCATCTCGAAGCGTTCGCGGGTGTCGGCATAGCCGCCCAGGCTGGGCCGGGTCACGAACAGCGAGCCGCCCTTGTTGAGTTCGACGAGATTCACGCCTTCGACGGGGCCGGAGGCGTTGCCGAAACTCACCATCAAACCGCGCTTGGCCAGGCAGGCCAGAGAGTCCTGCCAGGTGTCTTTGCCGACCGAGTCGTAGACGACGGGCACCATTGCGCCGTCGGTGAGCTCGCGCACTCGTTCGGGCACTGATTCGCGGGTGTAGTCGATGGTCATCCAGGCGCCGTTGCGCTTGGCGATACCGGCCTTGTCTTCGTTCGATACGGTGCCGATCACGTGCGCGCCCAGCGCATGCGCCCACTGGCAGGCAATCGAACCCACGCCGCCGGCCGCGGCATGGAACAGGATCGTGTCGTCTTCGCCGATGGCATAGGTCTGGCGCAGCAGATACTGCACGGTCAGGCCCTTGAGCATGCTCGCCGCGGCGCTTTCGAAATCGATCGCCTGCGGCAGGGCGATCGCCTTGTCGGCGTCCATGGTGATGAACTCGGCGTATGCGCCCAGCGGGCCCTGGGCATAGGCCACGCGATCACCCTCGGCGAAATCCTCGACGCCTTCACCCACGGCATCCACCACGCCAGCACCCTCGGTGCCCAGCCCGCTCGGCGGCTGCGAGGGGTAGAGCCCGCTGCGCACGTAGATATCGATGAAGTTCAGCCCGACCGCGCGGTTGGCGATACGTATTTCGCCGGGGCCGGGGTCGCGCGGCTCGACGTCGACGAGTTTCAGGACTTCAGGACCACCGGTCTCGGCGAACTGGATTTGACGGGCCATCGGGCGCTCCTTTGAAAACAGCGCAGTCAATCAATGCGCTATTTCTAGCAGTCCTAGGGCCTGTCGTCACGGGATATACCATCGCATTGCCTGTGCCGGGCGCGCCATGCTGCGTTGCGGACCTTGACCGTGGGCCCGCCACGCTCGGCGGCCCGCGCCTTGCCTGACACGCCCGGCACGGGCAAGCCCCAACGGATAACGATCGATGCGACGGCTTATCTCGCGACGACAGGCCCTAGAACAAACGTCGATGCGACAGACAGGGAAAGCCTTCGCGCAGGCTGGCGATACGGGCCCGGTCGATGGGGGCGACGATCACTTCGTTGGCTTCGCTTTGCGCTTCGGCCTTGATCTGGCCCCAGGGGTCGATGATCAGGCTGTGCCCATAGGTGCGCCGGCCGTTGGCGTGATGGCCGGCCTGGTTGGGCGCGATCATCGTGACCAGGTTTTCGATGGCCCGGGCACGCGTGAGCACGTGCCAGTGCGCGCTGCCGGTGGTATGGGTGAACGCCGACGGCGCGACCACGATTTCTGCGCCCTCGGCGGCCATGGCGCGATAGAGCTCGGGAAAACGCAGGTCGTAGCACACGCTCAGCCCCAGCCGGCCGATCGGCGTATCCACGACATGGGGCGTGGGCGGGCCGGCCACGAAGGTGGCGGACTCGCGATAGGCCTCGGCCGAATCCGGCACGCCCACGTCGAACAGGTGGATCTTGTCGTAGCGGGCCACGCGTTCGCCGTTGTCGGCATACACCGGGCAGCTGGGGTAGACACGATCGGGTTCATCGCTTGCCAGCGGAATCGTGCCGCCGACGATCCAAAGGCCGTACTTGCGTGCCGCCTCGGCCAGGAAGTCCTGGATCGGCGTATGGCCGTTGCCGGCGCCGTCGGCCTCGGCCACGCCGATCTTGTCGGTTTCATGGGCGCCCATCAGGGCGAAGTTCTCCGGCAGCACAGCGAGCTGGGCGCCGCGCCGTGCGGCATCGGCGAGCAGGTCGTCGGCACAGGCCAGATTAGGCGCGACTTCACCGCGCGAGTTCATCTGGATGGCGGCGACGTGGGGCAGGTTGGAATCGGCGGTCATGGCGGGCTTCTTCGGTCGGGCTATTCTTCGGCGCTGGGCTGCTCGATGCGCGGGTTGTCCCAGCTGCCTTTCAGGGTATACGCGATGCTCGAGAATTTCTTGATCGGTTTCTTGAACAGCTCCTGCATGGCGAATACCGCCGCGCCCACCAGCGGGCCGCCGAGCACGGTACTGGCCACGGTCACACCGCTGCCCACCTTGGGCACGATGGTCACGCGTTCGTCGTAGTCGCGTGCGGCCAGGCCGATGCGCCCGTTCATGCGGATCTGCGAGGACGGCGTGTCGATACGCACATTGTCGCTGTAGGCGTTGCCGTTCTCGATTGTGAAGTTCGCCCGTACCTTGTCGAAGGCCAGCCCCTCGTCGACCACGTCGCGAAAATCCAGGCGCAGGCGGCGTGGCAGCACGTAGAGATTAACCAACCCCAGCACCCGTGCCGCGCCGGGTTCGACAGCGGTGAAGGTGCCGTTGTCGAGGGCGAGTTCTACCTGGCCGTCGAGCGCGCGTAGATCCAGTCCGACCGGGTTCGGGGCGATGTTCAGGCGGGCGTGCAGGCGCGTGGAATCGGCGTTCACGCTGGCCGGATAGCCGAGAGTCCGCAGCAGCCCGGCCATGCCGGCGCCCTCGAAGCGGGTCTGGGCACTGGCCTCGGTCTGGCCGTTGTCGTGAACCCAGCGACCGGTGGCCCAGCCCTCCATAGCCCCGTTCTTGAGCTGGAAGCGGTCGAGCTGCCAGCCGTCGGGCTGGGCGCGGGCCTTGACTTCGGCCTGGCCGAAGTCGGTGTCGTCGACTTCGAAATTGGCCACGAACACATCCAGATGGGGCAGGTCGGCCGGGTCGATGTCCTGCCAGATGATCGGGCTGGTCTCGACCGGTGCGGCCACGGGCTGCTGTGGTCGTGTCCTGAGCGCGAGCCGGGCGAGATTGCCGGCAATATTGATATTGCCGCCGGCGGGCTGGGTCCAGGTGACCTGGCCCTGGGTATCCGGGCCTTCGAAATCGATCCGCCAGCCCGGGCGCGCGTTCATGGTCTGCGCGCGCAGATGCGTGTTCTGGAAGTAGCGATTGTCGAAGGCCAGTGCGCCGATGCGCATATCACCGCCGATGAAATCCAGCGCGCTGGCGCTGCTGCCGGACTGGGCGGCGGCGCGGGTGGCGGCTTCGACCTGATCCTGTACCACCGTGAACCAGCCCAGCCCGTCGACGTGATCGGCCCGACCGCCGATCCAGATACCGTCTTGATCCGGCGGGGTGAGGCTGCGGTCGTTGAGCAGCGCCTGAATACGGGTGACCGCGCCGTCGCGCAGGCGCACGGTGGTATCCACGCGGCCGTCGTAGCCGACGTGTACGCGGCTGGCATCGCCGGCCACGGTGATGGCCAGCGGCGCGGCACGATCGGCGGGCTTGTCCAGCGGCTCCGGCAGCTCAAGGGCGAGGCCGCGCAGGTCGCTTTTCAGGTCGATGTCGGACACGTCGCCGTTGCGGGCGACCTCGAAGGCCACGTTGAAATCGCTCGCGCCTTGGCCATAGCGCAGCCACGACTCGGGCAGATAGTGGGCGACCGCCGCGCCGTCCTGCGGCAGCTGCAGCCGGGCACGCGCGACGATGCGCTGGCGCTGGCCGGCCACCGGCACCACGTCGGCATCCAGCGCCACCCCGAGCAGATTGCCCTTGAGAGAGCGCGCGCTCAGCCCGCGTGCGTCGTCGAAGTGCAGGGTGCCGGTGATGGCGGTGATCGGGCCGGGCAGGGCCGCCGTGCGCAGCGTCGTCCCGCGCGCCCGCACATCGCCGGACACTTTTACGTCGCCCAGCTCGGGCTTGAGCGGTATGCGCAGATCGATCGACAGATCGGCCGGGCCGGTCACCTTGAGCGCGTCGACGATTTTCGCAAAGCGATCGCGCAGCGGCGAGCGCACCAAGAAGGCCAGCATCTTCTCGGCCCGAGCGTTGCGTGCCTTGCCGTCGATCTCGAGCACCGGTTCGCGCACGTTTTCCACCCGGCCGGTGGCCGGGCCGAGGTCTACGTCCAGCATGCGCGCGGCGGCCACGTCCACGCGCAGATCATCGCCGTCGAGTACGAGCTTGCCGCGTGCGCCTGTCAGCGGCGGCCAGTCGTCCTTGTAGGTCACGTCGACGTCGTGGCCCACGAGTTCCAGATGAAAGCGTTCGTCGCCCTGGGGGTTGGCGAACGGAAACCGGTCCATGGCCCCGCGCAGTTCCAGGGTGGCGCTGTCGAGCGTGCCGGCGGTAATGGCCTTGGGCAGCCAATCGCGCAGCTTTTCGTTGGGCAGGTCGTCAGCCTGCGGAATACGTGCGAGCAGGCGTGCGACCTGCGGGGCGCTGGCGCTGGCCTGCAGATCCACTACCGGCGCCTGGCCGGGCCGAAGCCGTATCCGGCCGCTGCTTTTGAATTCGGCTTCGGCGCTGGCGAGCTGGAGCTTGCGGGCGTCGATCTGCCAGCCGCCGTCGCGGCGCTGCCAGGCGATTTCGCCGTCCAGGTCGTCCATCGCCAGTTCGCCGCGCAGATAGCGGCGGGCGCTGAGCGTGCCGCCGGCGTTGTTGAACTGCAGGATGTGGTTGTCGCCCTGCTGGTAATAGCTGCCTGCCAGCGGGCCGACCGTGATGGCCGGGTCATCGATAGACAGGTGGTTGAAGTCCAGGGCCAGCTGCAAGGGCGTATCGCTACCGAGCGTGAGGGCGAGATTGTCGACCTGCGCATCCACCGCGGTATCGGCAAGACGGTCGATCCGCAGCCGGGCCAGACGCGTGGCAATGCCCACCGGCAGATGGCGGGCGTCGATACGCAGGCGCGGCTCGTCGAGGTCGATCCCGCCGGTCAGCGCAAAGCGATCCAGCCCGGGTGCGTCGCCGTCGAAGGCGGTCATCGCCAGTCGGATATCGTCAGCGCTGGCGTTTGCGTCGGCCGCTTGCGCGATGCCGGCTGCCTCGAAAGTGGCAGACAGCGCAGGCACCAGATCGGCGTCGGTCGCGGTGTCGGCTATCGCCGCCAGATCGAGCTGGGCCTCGGCGTTGATCAGCTGCCCTTGCTGCCAGTGGCCGTCGACCGTGGCCGCCATGCGGCCGCCGGAAAGCCGTTCGCGCAGTGCCGGCTCGATCAGCTGCGTGCTGCGCGCCAGCGAAGGGGTGTCGAGACCGTCCACGCTGAATTCGAATTCGGCCGTATCGATGTTCGGCAGGCGCCCGGAAAAACGGGCCTGGCCCTGGGCGTGCTCGAGCCAGTTCAGGCCGTCGAGGTTGAATTGCAGGCCATAGCTGTCGTTCTCGCTGCGGGCGATGCGCGCATCCAGGCGTTCGATACGACCGCGCCCGTCGGGCAGGCGCGCGTCGAGCAGGGTGATATCGGCATCGCTGATTCGGGCCGAACGCAGCATGGCCATGCGCTCGTTGACCGTGTTCCAGTCCAGCGGCGCGTCGCCCGGCCGCGACCAGTACGCCAGCTGTGGCCGGCCGTCTTCGCCGCGGCGTAGCGTGAGCGTGGGCCGCTCCAGCGTCAGCCCGTCCGGCAGGCGTTTGCCGTGAATGAGGTCGGTAAAGGAAAAATGCAGGCCCAGGCTGGCGAGCGTCACCGCCGGCTGATCGAAGCCGTGGCGGGTCACGCGCACGTCAGCCAGCTCCAGCAGCGGGCCGTTCCATTGCCAGCGCAGTTCGATGGCCTGGATATCGATATCGGCGTCGATACGCCGGCCGATGCGCTCGGCCAGCGCTTCGCGATAGCCGGGCACGAGATGATCGATCAGGCGCACGCCGCCCACCAGCAGGCCGGCCAGGATCACGAGGCTGGCGAGCGTAACGACGAACGCGCGTTTGATGATCGTCGTACTAGCCATGCGCGGGCGGGTTGTCTCGACTCGGCAGGCGTTGACCCCTGGCGCGATACGAACGCTGCATAGCCTGCCGGCGTGAAACTGTATTGGCGAAGCGCTTAGCGGGCATGAATGTGTCGGGCGGCGATCGGACGGCGGCGTTGGTGTTTCGACACGGCCGCGCGCTCGGGGTTCGCAAGGCGTGTCGGCGACGCCGCAGTCTGGACCGGGCCGGCGCGGCGCTGCGGTGTCGACGACGATCGCGCACGTCCGGCGGCAAGCCAGGGCGTTCGCGGGCGTCGTGGCGCCTCACAGCTTACATCACCACCAGATCGAACTGTTCGGCCGTGTAGAGCGATTCGGACTGGAGACGCACCGCGAGCCCGGTGTCGGCACAGACATCGTGAAAGGCGCCGGCCAGTTCATCCAGCAACAGGCCGATGATATCGGGGGCGGCGAGAATCAGCAGTTCCTCGACGCGCTGGCTGCGGGCCAGCCGGCTCATTTCGCGAAACAGCGAAAAACAGACGGTCTCGCAGGTCTTGACGAAGCCGCGGCCCTGGCAGCTCTCGCAGGGATGACACATGAGCTGCTGCAACGATTCGCGGGTGCGCTTGCGGGTGACTTCCACCAGCCCCAGAGGGGAAATGGCGCCCACGCTGGTCTTGGCCGGATCGGCATCGAGCGCGGCGCGCAGGGCGGTGAGTACCTGGGCCTTGTGCTCGGCATCGACCATGTCGATGAAGTCGATCACGATGATGCCGCCTAGATTACGCAGGCGCAGCTGGCGGGCCACCGTGTTGGCAGCCTCGATATTGGTACGCAGCACCGTTTGTTCGAGGCTGCGGGTGCCGACGTAGCCGCCGGTATTCACGTCGACCGTGACCATCGCCTCGGTCTGTTCGATGATGAGAAAACCGCCGGAGCGCAGCGGCACCTTCGGCGCCAGGGCGCGTTCGATGGCTTCTTCGATCCCGTATTGCGAGAACAGCGGCACCGGCTTGGTGTAGTGGCAGGTGCGTTCGGTGAACTCGGGGGCAAAGCGCTGGGTGAAGCCGGTCATTTCCTGCCAGGCGGCTTCGTCGTCGATGGTGATCGCCGCCACTTCGGGCGTGAGCATGTCGCGCAGCATGCGAATTGGCAGCGCCAGATCGCCGTAGAGCAGGGTCTCCGGGGCGACGGTACGGCTTTGCTGGAGGATATCGTTCCAGACCGTGGCCAGAAAACGCATGTCGGCGGCCAGGGCATGGTGGGGCGCGCCGTCGCCGACCGTACGTACGATGAAACCGCCGGTCAGACCCAGCTCTTCGCGAATGCCGGCCACGGCGCTGTGCAGCCGGTTGCGTTCGGCTTCGTTTTCGATGCGGGCAGAAACGCCGATACGCGGGTTGTAGGGCATATAGACCAGAAACCGCGACGGAATCGCCAGGTCGGTGGTCAGCCGTGCGCCCTTGCTGCTCATCGCATCCTTGGACACTTGCACCAGAACACGATCGCCCTGGTTGAGCCGGTTCTGGATGCGTGGCGCCACGTCCTGCGTTTCGGCCGGGCGGCGCACCATGTCCGAAATCTGCAAAAAGGCGGCCCTGGGCAGGCCTACGTCGATGAACGCCGCCTGCATGCCCGCGAGTACGCGCTGCACCTTGCCCAGGTAGATATTGCCGACCACGCTGCCGGTCGCATCGCGCTGGATATAGATTTCCTGCAGCACGCCGTTTTCCAGGTGCGCCGCACGCGTTTCACCCTTGGAGACGTTGACCAGGATCTCGATACGCGTGGGCTCGGGATCGGCCTCGGGCAGACACGAGACGCTCACCGCGGTTTGCGTCGACGTGTGCATGGGCAGGGCAGGTTATGGGAATTCGATGCCATGCACTCGATTGTCGGCGCACAGCGTATGCCACTGCAAGCGCGCCCCGATCCACGCCCGGCGGCGTGCTCAGCCGCGATGGTAGGGATGACCGGTGAGAATGCTGTGGGCGCGAAACAGTTGTTCGGCCAGGATCACGCGTACCAAAGGGTGCGGCAGGGTCAAAGGCGACAGCGACCAGCGCCGGTTCGCCCGGGCCAGACTGTTCGGGCCGAGGCCGTCCGGGCCGCCGACCAGCAGGGCACGATCACGGCCGTCGGCCAGCCATTCGCGCATTTGTCCGGCCAGCTGCTCGGTCGACCAGGGCTTGCCGTCCACGGCCAGGGCGATCACGTCCAGATCGGGGGAGAGCGCATCGCAGATACGCCGATCTTCATCGGCGATCGCGCGTTCGGGCTTGCCGCCCTTGCGGTTGCCGGGCGCTATTTCGGTGAGTTCCAGCCGGCATTCATGCGGCAGGCGGCGGGCGTAGTCGTCGTAGGCGCCGGTAACCCAGCCGGGCATGCGCCGGCCCACCGCCAGCAGGCGTATTCGCATAAACTACGCCACGACGGAACTAGTGCGTGGTGGAGCTTTCGCCGGCGATCGCGTCCATGTCCCAGAGTTTTTCCAGCTGGTAATAGGCACGCGTAACCGGCTGCATGATGTGCACCACCACGCCGTTGAGGTCGATGAGTACCCACTCGGCCTGGCTCAGGCCTTCCACGCGCGGCTGGATACCGGCTTCCTTGGCGTGGGCGATCACCGTTTCGCCGAGGCGCTTGACGTGGCGTGCCGAGCGGCCGCTGCAAATGACCATATGATCGGCAATGGTCGTCAGTTCGGCGACGTCGAGCACCTGGACGGATTCGCCCTTGAGTTCGTCGACGGCTTCGATGGCCAGCTTCAGCAAGGCGTTAACCTGTGGATCGCTGTTGTGGGCGTTTTCGGGCTTGTCTTGTAGATTCATTGACTCGCGGCCGTGGCCGGTTGGGACTGATAGACGCCTGCATCCATAATGTCGTCGAGCACGGCGGTGGGCAAGAGGTAACGCGGACTTTCACCCCGCTCCAGCAGCTCGCGGATATAACTGGCCGAAATCACCAGCGGCGGCGGCATATAGGTATAGATATGGCCACCGAGCTCGCGATGCAACGTCTCGTGGCTATCGGTGCCCCGTTCGGCCAGGGCGTCGGCGGCTGCGCTGTCGAGCTCGCAGTCGATACCGGGACGGTCGATGAGCACGATATGGGCGCTATCGAAGATGCGTTCCCATTCATGCCAGCCTGGCAGCTTGGCGAACACATCGCGGCCCATGATCAGGCACAGCGGCGTATCCGGCATTTCGGCGCGCATGGAGGCCAGCGTATCCACGGTATAGGACGGTCCGTCGCGCAGCAGTTCGCGATCGTCCAGGCGCAGGCGCGGCTCGGTGCTCACGGCCACGCGAATCCATTTCGAGCGCTGGCCCGGCGATGCCGTGGGCGCGCCGCGATGCGGCGGCCGCGCACAGGGCACCAGGCGCACATGGGCCATATCGAGCGCGCTGGCCAGTTCCATGGCCAGGCGCAGATGCCCGTTGTGAACCGGATCGAACGTGCCGCCAAGGACACCGACAGGGGCGGTGGTCAAAATGTTTCTCCCGAAACGATCAGGGCGCTAGCGGACATGGCCGTCGCCGAATACGACGTACTTCAGCGAAGTCAGCCCTTCCAGCCCGACCGGCCCGCGCGCGTGGAGCTTGTCGGTGGAAATGCCGATCTCGGCACCCAGGCCGTATTCGAACCCGTCGGCGAATCGTGTCGAGGCATTCACCATCACCGAGGCGGAATCCACCGCGCGCATGAAGGCCCGTGCCCGGGTCACGCTTTCGGTGACGATCGCATCGGTATGGTGCGAGCCCCAGGTTTCGATATGGTCGATGGCCTGGTCCATGTCGTCGACGATACGAATCGCCAGCACCGGGGCCAGATATTCCTCGGCCCAGTCGGCGTCCGAAGCCGGTTTCACGCCCGTGCCGAGTAGCTTGCGCGTACGCTGGCAGCCGCGCAGTTCCACCCCCGCCTGACGCAGATCCTGCGATAGCGGCTTGAGCACGCGCTCGGCTATGGAATCGGCCACCAGCAGCGTTTCCATGGTGTTGCAGGTGCCGTAGCGCTGGGTCTTGGCGTTGACCGCGATCGCAATGGCCTTGTCGAGATCGGCATGGTCGTCGATATAGACATGGCACACGCCGTCCAGATGCTTGATGACCGGCATGCGCGCATTGTTGGAGACGAATTCGATCAGGCCCTTGCCGCCGCGCGGCACGATCACGTCCACGTATTCGGGCATGTCGAGCAGCGCGCCGACGGCCGCGCGGTCGGTGGTTTCCACCACCTGTACGGCGTCGGCCGGCAGGCCGGCATCGGTGAGCCCGCGACTGATACAGGCCGCGATGGCCTGATTGCTGTGTGCAGCCTCCGAGCCGCCGCGCAGAATCGCCGCATTGCCGGATTTCAGGCACAGCGCTGCCGCGTCCGCGGTGACGTTCGGGCGCGATTCGTAGATGATGCCGATCACCCCCAGCGGCACGCGCATACGCCCGACCTGAATACCGGAAGGCCGATAGTTGAGGTCGGTGATGCCGCCGATCGGATCGGGCAGGGCCGCGACCTGGCGCAGGCCCTCGGCCATCTGTTCGAGGCGCTTGTCGTTGAGTTCCAGACGTTCGAGCAGCGCCGTATCGAGCTCGTCGCGGCCTTCGCGCATATCGCGGGCGTTGGCGGCGAGAATGCTACTGCGCCCGGCGATCAGCGCTTCGGCAATCGCGAACAGCGCGGCATTCTTGGCGCCTGGCTCGGCGGCGGCCATATGCCGGGCGGCGGCACGGGCGCGCTTGCCCATGGCCTGCATCTGCCGTTCGATACGGCTTTGCGGACTGCTGTCCTGGTTTTCGCGATCGCTTAGATTGGCGCTCATGAGTTCTGGTTACTGAAGACGATTGGATACGAGGCAGGACGCGCGCGGCGGCTGACCTGCCAGACCGAGGGTCAATGTTACCAGTTCATCCCAGGCGCGCCCGACGGCCGCGCCTTTGTTGACCTGATCGAGCCGGGCCGCACGGCGCAGCAGCTCGGCCAGCATGGTCGGATCGGCCCGCGTCGCGGCCTCGCCCAGCTGGCGCTTGCGCGCTGGCGGCATGAAGATCTTGCCGAGCATGGCATCGAGCCGGTTGGCGCGCGCGGCAAGCGCAGCCTGATACAGCATGCGGATTTCGCGTACCAGCGCCCAGGTGATGGGCACCGCATCCACCCCTTCGGCACGCAGTTTGGCCAGCGTTTTCAGCGCGCTGGCGCTGTCGCCGGCGAGCGCCTTGGTAGGCAGGTCGAAGATGCCGAAGCGGCTGTGGTCGCTGGCCGCGGCTTCGATTTCGGCCGCGCCGATGCTTTCGTTCGGATGCAGCAGCGCGAGCCGGTCGATTTCCTGGGCGGCGGCCAGCAGGTTGCCTTCGGTTTGTTCGGCCAGCAGGGCGACCGCGTCCCGATCGAGCGCAAGACCGTTGGCACGCGCGCGCTGTTCCACCCATTGCGCCATGCGCGCGCCCGGCAGCGGCCAGGCATACATGGCCACGCCGGCCTTGCTGACCGCCTTGTACCAGGCGCTTTTGCGCGCACTCGCGGCCAGCGGCGTGGCCAGAATCAGCAGCAGCGTGGAATCCGGCGCGTTCTTGGCGTAATCGCTGATTGCCGCGCTGCCGGGCTTGCCGGGGCCCTTGTCGGTGAGATGCAGTTCCAGCAGGCGTTTTTCGGAGAACAGCGACAGGCTCGCGCCGGCGCTTGCCAGCTGGCCCCAGTCGAATCCCGGCTCGGCATGCAGGACTTCACGTTCGTCAAAGCCCTGTTTGCGTGCCGCCGCCCGCAGGGCATCGGCGGCTTCGAGTACCTGCAACGGCTCGTCGCCGGCCAGTACATAGCAGCGCGCCAGCGGCTGGCTGTCGACCTGGCGCTGAAACTGGTCGGGGCGCAACTCCACGGTTCTACCTCGCTAGGGACAACACAGGCTGCGATCGACGACGGCACACCCGCCACCACGCGCATCATCATGCACGATACGCGCCATGCCAGGGCGCGCGGGGCTATTCGCCGTCCTGAGCGTCGTTGGCGAAATTACGGCCGTAGAAAATTTCGTTCACCTCGGCCTCGATCCGATCGGTCAGCTCGGCGGCCTCGTCTTCGGACAGGTCCTCGGCTTTTTCCGCGAACAGGTAATCGTTCAGCGAGAATTCGGTCAGCCGCATCTTGGTATGGAAGATGCGCTCGGCCAGCACATTCACGTCGATCATCTGATAGCGGTTGCAGATGTCTTCCGGGATGTAGTCCTGGATCGAGTTGATCTCGTGATCGATGAAGTGCTTCACGCCGTCCACGTCACGCGTGAAACCGCGCACCCGGTAGTCCATCGATACCACGTCCGATTCGAAGCTGTGAATCAGATGATCCAGCGCCTTGAGCGGCGAGATCAGGCCACAGGTGGATACGTCGATATCGGCGCGGAAGGTCGAGATGCCGTTATCCGGATGAAACTCCGGATAGGTATGGACCGTGATATGGCTCTTGTCGAGATGCCCGACCACCGCATCCGGCGTCGGCCCGTCGTAGGCGGCCTCCTCGGCGATGAGGATGGTCACGCTCGCGCCTTCCGGTTCGTAGTCCTGACGGGCGATATTGAGAATATGCGCACCGATGATGTCCGAGACTTCGGTCAGGATCTGGGTCAGACGATCGGCGCTGAACATGTCGTCCAGATAGGCGACATACGCCTTCTTCTGCTCCTGCGTACGCGCATGGCAGATGTCGTAGATGTTGAACGACAGCGACTTGGTCAGATTGTTGAAGCCGTGCAGGCGCAGTTTTTCCATGGCGAATTCGGGATGGGGTGTGGGCCAGGGCGGCTGAGCTCAACGCGGGCTGCATGAACCGATGACGGGGTCGTAGCGCCCATTATTTCGGCTGCATGGGCCCAGACGTTGCGTCGACCGACCGGGTCGATGGGCGATGAAATGGCGCAGTATCCGCGCGCGAGCGCGTACGTCAAGCGCCACGCCCGCGCATGGGCCGATCAGACGGTTTCGATCGTGTAGTCGTGGGTAATGTTCACGCTCGATTGCAGCATGATCGAGGCCGAGCAGTATTTCTCGGCCGACAGCTGCACCGCGCGCGCGACGTGTTTTTCGTTGAGGTTCTGGCCGGAAACGAAAAACTGTAGATGAATGTCGGTGAACACCTTCGGTTCGGTGCTGGCACGGGTGCCGTCCACCTCGATACGGCAGCCGGTCACGTCCTGGCGCGATTTCTTGAGGATATGCATCACGTCCATCGCGCTGCAGCCACCCACGCCCAGCAGAATCATCTCCATGGGTCGGAAACCGGCGTTTTCGCCGCCGATATCCGGCGGCCCGTCGATAGTGACTTCGTGGCCGCTATCCGCGGTGCCGGAGAACTGCAGTTGGCCCTGCCAATCGATGGTTGCTTTCATTCGAGATCGTGATGGTCGATACGGTGGCCCGACGATGGGGCCGGTTGCGGTCAAAAAAAGTGCTGGCCGCCGTGTCGTAACGCGCTATCCCGCAGGATCGAGCAAGGTTGCCAGCGCGGCGCCGGGGTCGGGTTCGCGCATGAAGGATTCGCCGATCAGGAAGGCGCCGAAGCCCACGTCGGCCAGACGCGCCAGATCGGCCGGCGTATGAATGCCGCTTTCGCTGACCACCAGCCGGTCGGCGGGGATGGTGTCGCGTAGATCGATGCTGGTATCGAGGGTGGTCTCGAAGGTGTGCAGATCGCGGTTGTTGATGCCCAGAATCGTGCGTTCCGGCAACTCCAGCGCGCGTTCGAGTTCTTCGCTGTCGTGCACTTCGGCGAGTACGTCCATGCCCAGCTCGAAGGCGCGCTCGGCCAGTTCTGTCATGAGCTCGGTCGTCAGGGCCGCGGCGATCAGCAGGATGCAGTCCGCGCCCATGGCACGGGCCTGATCGACCTGGATGGCATCGATCATGAAATCCTTGCGCAGCACCGGCAGGTCGCAGGCCTGGCGGGCCAGGGCCAGAAAGTCGTTATCGCCCTGAAAGAAATCGTGATCGGTAAGTACCGACAGGCAGGCCGCGCCGCCGGCGGCGTAGCGCTCGGCCAGCCAGGCAACGTCGAAATCCTCGCGGATCAACCCCTTGCTGGGGGAGGCCTTCTTGATTTCGGCAATCACGGCCTGCGGTGCCTTGGCGCGCAGCGCGTCGGCAAAGCCGCGCGGGGCGAAGGCACGCGCGACCGCGGCATCGAGTTCGGCGCGCGAGGTCTGGGCACGAAACGCCGCGATCTCTTCGACCTTGCGGGCCAGGATGCGATCGAGAATGGTATCGGTGGTACGAATGCTCATGCGTTCACCATGCCGGCGCGGCCGGTCATCGTTTGTGTGAGTTCGCACAGCGCGGCCATGCGTTCGCCGGCCGCGCCGCTGAGCAGCACGTCGCGTGCCTTGGCCACGCCCGCTGCGATATCCGGCGCGTTACCGGATACATACAGGGCCGCACCCGCGTTGAAGGCGACCATGTCCAGGGCCAGCCCGGCCTTGCCGGCAAGCACGTCGCGCACGATATCCAGGCTTTCAGCCGCGGACTTCACCCGCAGCGCATCCAGCGAGCCGCGTTCGAGGCCGACGTCCTCGGGCGCGATCTTGTAGGTGGAGATCTTGCCGTCCTTCAACTCGGCGACCCGGCTGGGTGCGTTGATCGAGAGTTCGTCGAGGCCGTCCTCGCCGTGCACGATCATGACGTGACGGCTGCCCAGACGCTGCAGCACCTCGGCCAGCGGCTCGCACAGATGGCCGTTGAATACGCCCATCACCTGATTGCGGGCGCCGGCCGGGTTGGTGAGCGGACCGATGATATTGAAGATCGTGCGTACGCCCAGTTCGCGACGCGGGCCGACCGCGTATTTCATGGCGCCGTGGTGGGCCGGGGCGAACATGAAACCTACCCCCAGCCGACGAATGCATTCGGCCACCTGCTCGGGCGAGGTATCGAGAGCCACGCCGGCCGCTTCGAGCAGGTCGGAGCTGCCGGACGAACTGGATACCGAGCGATTGCCGTGCTTGGCCACATGACCGCCTGCAGCAGCCACCGCGAACGCTGCCGCCGTGGATACGTTGAACAGGCCGGCCGCGTCGCCGCCGGTGCCACAGGTATCGACCAGCTGATCGGCCAGGTTGGCATCGACGGGCACATCGGTGGCCAGCTCACGCATGACCGCCGTCGCGGCGGCGATTTCCGGCACCGTTTCGCCTTTCATGCGCATGGCGATCAGAAAGCCGCCGATCTGTGCTTCGGTGGCCTGGCCAGTCATGATCGCGGTCATCGCCTGGTGCATGCGCTCGGCCGAGAGGTCGCGGCCGGCGACGATGTGGTTCATCAGTTCTTTATCAATCACTGCGTATCTCCCGTGCCCGGGCGGCCTTCGCCGCAGCGCTTGAGGAAGGTGCGCAGCATTTCATGGCCGTGTTCGGACAGAATCGATTCCGGATGGAACTGCACGCCCTCGGCGCCGGTGGGCGTATGAATCAGGCCCATGATTTCGTCCATCTCGCCGTCTTCGGTCTCGGTCCAGGCGGTGATCTCGAAGTCGTCCGGCAGGCCGTCGCGGGCAACGATAAGCGAGTGATAGCGCGTCGCGGTCAGCGGGTCGGCAAGATTTTCGAACACGCCGCGCCCGGTATGGCGAATCACCGAGGTCTTGCCGTGCATGACCTGGCGGGCGCGGGTGACCTGGCCGCCGTAGGCCTGGCCCAGCGCCTGATGGCCGAGACACACGCCGAAGATCGGCAGCCGATGTGCCAGGCGCTGAATCAGCTCGACCGACACGCCGGCTTCGTCCGGCGTGCAGGGCCCGGGCGAAACGACGATGCCGGCCGGCTTGAGTTCTTCGATATCTTCGACCGTGACCTGATCGTTACGCACCACATGCACTTCGGCGTCGAGTTCGCCGAGGTATTGCACCAGGTTGTAGGTAAACGAGTCGTAGTTGTCGAGCATCAGAATCATGCGTCACCCCCGTTGCGCGGTGTACTGGCCTGCGCACGCGTGCTCAGCCCGCGCTCGGCGATGGCTGCGGCTTTCATGACCGCCTTGGCCTTGTTCATGGTTTCTTCCCATTCGGCGGTCGGCTGTGAATCGGCCACGATGCCACCGCCGGCCTGGACATGAATTTCGCCGTCCTTGAGTACGGCCGTACGAATCGCAATCGCCAGATCCATGCTGCCATTGCCGGCCAGATAGCCCACAGCACCGCCATAGACACCGCGTTTGACCGGCTCGATTTCGTCGATGATTTCCATCGCCCGGATCTTGGGGGCGCCGGAGAGCGTGCCGGCGGGAAAGGCCGCGCGTAGCGCGTCCATGGGGGTGAGGTCGTCGCGCAGCTTGCCGGTCACGTTGGACACGATATGCATGACGTGCGAGTAGCGCTCGATGGCCATGCGTTCGGTCAGCTTCACGCTGCCCGGCTGCGATACCCGCCCGACATCGTTACGCCCGAGGTCGATGAGCATCAGATGCTCGGCGATCTCTTTCGGATCCTCGAGCAGATCCTCGGCCAGGGCTTCGTCTTCGCTTGCGGTAGCGCCGCGCTTGCGCGTGCCGGCGATCGGACGCACCGTGACTTCGCCGTCCATGGCCCGTACCAGAATCTCCGGCGAGGCCCCCACCACGTGGTGATCGCCGAAGTTGAAGTAGTACATATAGGGCGACGGGTTCAGGCTGCGCAACGCCCGATACAACGACATCGGCTCGGCGTTGAACGGCGCCGACAGGCGCTGGCTGGGCACCACCTGCATCACATCGCCGGCCTGGGTGTAGTCGCGAATACGCCGGACTGCGTCTTCATAGCCGGCCTGGGTCAGCCCGGACACGAAACGGCTGTCGTCGAGCAGTTCGGGCGCGGTTTCGCCGGCGTTCGCTCGGGTCGTGCTGGTGGTCAGCGGCTGTTCGAGACGGTCGAGCAGGGCATCGAGGCGCTCGGCCACGCGTTCCCGGTCGGCGGCGTCGCCCTCGACATGGTGGGCCACGCAGTAGAGCTTGCCCGACAGGTTGTCGAAAATTACCAGCTCTTCGGCGATCAGCAGCAGGATATCCGGCAGATCGAGCGGGTCGTTCTTGCCGGCGCCGCCCGCGGCCAGACGCGGCTCGATATAACGAATCGTGTCGTAGCCGAAATAGCCGACCAGACCGCCGGTCAGGCGCGGCAGCTCGGGCAGGCGTGGCAGCGGCCGGGCATCGTTGAAGGCCTGGATCCAGGCCAGCGGATCGTCGGTCTCGATCTGTTCGAGAATCTCGTCGTCGCGTTCGTGAACCAGCGTATGGCCCCGTACGCGGATACGCTCGGCGCAGGGCAGGCCGATGATCGAATACCGGCCCCAGCGTTCGCCGCCCTGGACCGATTCCAGCAGGAACGAATAAGGCGCATCGGCCAGCTTCAGATAGGTCGAAAGCGGGGTGTCGAGATCGGCCAGCGCTTCGACCACCAGCGGCACGCGCGGGTGGTGGAGCGAATGGGTCGATTCGCGGTGGGAAGAAGACGAATTGTTCATGAAATCACTCGATCGAAAATCGCAAGAAGTGCGCGCTCGATTGGCCTGACGGCCGGTCGAAATACGCGCGAGGGCATGCCCGGGCTTTTCAGCCCCGCCAGTCGCCTTCTCGCCATCGCCAGGCCGCATCAAAGGCGCGGTTGGCGGTGTTTTTGAATCGATTCGATTTCATGTCGGTCTTGTCGTTCGGCTTGGGCACGTCGAGTGCCACTACGACCGCAATGCTGACTTATCTGGCCGGGCTTGCCAAGTCGGGCAGGCCGGGCACGGCAGAACAAACACGGGCGTGCCGAGTGCCGGCCGCGACGACGAGCGCGCCTGCGACGGCGTACGCGCGTCAGGCCCTGGGCAGGGCGTTTCACTTCGTCTCTGGCTAGTCGTACCGGGCGTTATATTCGAATCCTGCCTGAGCTGCGCTCAAGGTCGCTGTTTTGGCAGTGTTTTTGCGCGCAGCACCGGTGAGTCGCTCGGAAAAGAACGGGCATCGGAAAATTTTGATTCCGGCAATTCTGGGGTTAAAGCCAATATCCATGCGGATCTGGCCGCGCGAGCCTGTTTAGGCGCATGACGTTGAATTGTTTTTTTCAAAGCCGTGGTGATAGCTTTCCGCCGATCGGCGTATCGCCCGTCAAGAAAATAAATAGCGCGCAATCAGAAGGTTGGCCGCGTTTTTCGATGACGTGCAGTCGTGGGGGATAACAGGCAGCGAGGCGTGAGGCCGTGTACTCATACCCAGGAGGAGACTGTCATGCCTGTTATCAACGTTCGTCCCGCGCCGTGGGCGCTCGCCCTGTGCTTCGTGGCCATTGCATGGATGGGCCCTCAGCGCATCGCGCGGGCCAGCGATAACGAGGGTTTGCCTTCGCTTGGCCGCGACGAGGGCAGCGAGCCGTCGAACGACGGTTTTTACGATCGCTTCATTCAGGACAGGCTCTATCTCAAGCCGGCCGTGTCCTATCTGGATTTCAGCGCGCTGAAAAGCAGCGAGCTGACCCTGTCCGGCGTGGAGTTTCCGGCATCGCTTGCGGTGGACAACGGCCCGATCGCAGGTGCGAAGGCCACGATCGCCAATCAGGCGATCGCGACTATCGGCATTGGCTACAACATCCCGGGCACGGGCCGGCATCTGTCGCTGGAAACGATCATCGGCAAGCCGATCGATATCGATTTCGTTTCCCAGCCGGGCACGCTGCGCGATCGCTCGCTGGCGCCCACCGCGGATCTGGCCAATCTGGTAACCGGTGACAGCGTGCTTGAACAGGCGCTGGGCCAGACCCTCGGCGATCTCGGCTCGGCCGTGAATTCCGCCACCGGCCTGCTCGATACCGGCATCCCGCCGCTCGGTCAGGAGCTTGGCAGCGTCAAGAGCCTGCCGATCATGATGACGCTCACCTATCACCCCTTCCCGGATGCTTTCGTGCGCCCCTATGTCGGCGCGGGCGGGGTATATCTTTACAACTACGATGCCGAGATCAGCAACGACGTGCTTACCGAGGTCAGCGATCCCGGTTTCGACGTGTCGTCGACGCCCGGCTATATCCTGCAGGCGGGCGTGGACGTGGGTTCGCCCCAGGGCGGGTTCTTCGGCTTTGTCGACGCCCGCTATATCGGCGGCGCGACGGTGAAGGGCAGCTTGTCGGACGTGAACGTACGGCTCAACAACGCCGCCCTGGCCGACACTCTGGGCCTGCTCGGCTACGGCGAGGATATCGCGGTCGGCGATGCCGATATCGAGCTCGAAATCAACGCCATGATCTATAGCGCCGGCATCGGCTATCGGTTCTGATCACCCGCCGGGCAGCGCGACGCAGCAGCGAACGGGCGGGGCGATACGCGTATCGCCCCGCGTTGCTCAGCCGAGCTCGGCGCGCATGTCGGCAATGACTTTGGCGTAATCCGGCTGGCCGAAGATCGCCGAGCCGGCCACGAAGGTATCGGCGCCGGCCTCGGCCACGCGGGCGATGTTGTCGGTCTTGATGCCGCCGTCGACCTCCAGGCGGATATCCCGACCCGAGGCGTCGATGATTTCGCGCGCCTCGGCGATCTTGCCGATCGCCTCCTCGATGAACGCCTGGCCGCCAAAGCCGGGGTTCACCGACATGATCAGCACGATATCGACCTTGTCGAGCACGTATTTCAGCCACTCCAGCGGGGTGGCCGGATTGAACACCAGCCCCGTCTTGCAGCCGGCATCGCGGGCCAGCTGCAGACTGCGATCGACGTGTTCGCTGGCTTCCGGATGAAAGGTGATCGAGCTCGCGCCGGCCTCGGCAAAGGCGCTGATCATGGCATCGACGGGTTTGACCATCAGATGCACGTCGATCGGTACGTTCGGATGCCGGGCCTTGAGCCGCTTGGCGAGCGCCGCGCCCACCGGCGGGCCGAAGGTCAGGTTCGGCACGTAGTGGTTGTCCATCACATCGAAGTGAATCCAGTCGGCGCCGGCATCGATGACGGCTTCGCACTCATCGCCGAGGGCGGCCAGATCGGCCGCGAGAATCGAAGGGGCGATGATGGGCGCGCGCGAGGAACGGGGCATGGCTTAAAACCGTGGATCGAATAGCGGCGCTAGTTTACGCTTTGCCGATTGTCTATGTCAGTCGAGCTTGAATGAGCGTTCTTTTATCGTTGCATGCCCTCGCTGCCGTGATCTGGGTGGGCGGCCTGTTCTTTCTGGTCGGCATCCTGCGCCCGGCTGCCTCGTCGGTGCCGCTGGCCGATCGCCTGCCGCTGCTGTCCACTGCGATGGGGCGTTTCTTTCTGTGGGTATGGATTGCCATCATCGTGCTGCTGGTCACCGGCAACACCATGATCTTCATGCTCGGGGGCATGGGCAGCGCACCGCTGTATATTCACCTGATGCAGCTACTCGGCTGGGCGATGTTTCTGTTGTTCGGGCATATGTTCTTTTCGCCCTGGCGGCGGGTGCGCGTGGCCCTGTCGGCCGGCGCGCTGGCGGACGCCAGCAGGGCCATGAGCCAGCTGCGCCTGTTTGCAGCGATCAATCTCGTGCTCGGTCTCGTGGTGGTGGTTATCGCCACGGGCGGACGTTACTGGCTGGCTTGATGACCGATCGGGGCGGCGGCGCTGCTAGAATCGCGTCCGTCATTCAGCGAACGCCGCAGCGGCCCTAGCCTCATGCCCGATACCTTATTCGAATCCGACCTGCACAGCGTACCGCTGCTTATGCGGGGCAAGGTGCGCGATGTCTATGCGGTGGGCGAGGATCATCTGCTGATCGTGGCCACGGATCGCCTGTCGGCTTTCGACGTGATCCTGCCCGATCCCATTCCCGGCAAGGGCGAAGTGCTCACGGCGGTATCGAATTTCTGGTTCGATCGTTTTGCCAATGATATCGCCAACCACCGTGCCGACATGTCCTTGGCCGAGGTGCTCACCGACGCCGAAATAGAGCAGGTCGGCTCCCGGGCAATGCTGGTCAAGCGTCTGAACGCGCTGCCGGTCGAAGCGGTGGCGCGCGGCTATATCATCGGGTCCGGCTGGAAGGACTATCAGGCCACCGGTGCGGTTTCGGGTATCGAGCTGCCGGCCGGGCTCGAGCAGGCCCAGGCGCTGCCCGAACCCATCTTCACCCCGTCCACCAAGGCCGAGGCGGGCGAGCACGACGAGGCCATCGACTTCGACGCGGTGGTGGCACTGATCGGCGCCGAGCGTGCGGCCGAGGTGCGCGACGCCACGTTGTCGATCTACCGGAATGCTGCGGCCTACGCACGCGAACGCGGCATCATCATCGCCGATACCAAGTTCGAATTCGGTCTCGATGCGGCCGGCGAACTGGTTTTGATCGACGAGGTGCTCACCCCGGACTCCTCGCGTTTCTGGCCGGTGTCGGACTATGCCGTCGGCATGAGCCCGCCAAGCTTCGACAAGCAGTACGTACGCGACTATCTGGAAACGCTCGACTGGAACAAGACGGCCCCCGGGCCGCGCCTGCCCCAGCAGATCATCGACAACACCGCGGCCAAGTATCGCGAAGCCTATACCCGGCTGACCGCCGCGGGCTGATTAAAGCGGCGGTCGTTGCGCGACCGCCGTTGTTGTCCTCGTGGTCGATGAAACCCGCCTGTGTTTAGCGCACGGCGGGTAATTTTTTCCCAACTAAGAAAAGAAATCTTGTCGAATTGAGGTCGATTCCGCTATTGTTCGCCGGGCCGGGGACAACGGTAGAAGCGCTGGCCCCGCTTGGGTTTTCGGGCACTTTGAAGGCCAGTTTTCATACTGCGCAATCAGTGTATTGCGAAGAAAGTCGGTAGTTGTACTGATTCTGCTGTGCTATCGGTTAGACGCCCTAGTGGGATTAAACCCGTCGAAGAAACGGGACAAGAACGAAAAACAATATTGGGTGCATCAGCGTGCGGAGGAGACGCGAAAATGGTGGCAGCGGTAGAACGCGGATTGCACTTGCAGGCGAAGCCTGCTGTGCCGCTGACCATGCGGGTTGGCTGTCGCCGCGTGCCGGTCTCCCCGAGCGTGTTGCCCGCCGGGCAGCCGGTCAACGAAGCGCCGGTGCCGATATCAGGCGAAACCCAGGTCCAGTTCTCGACGCAGTCGACCGGATACCCGAAACGGTTTCCAGGCCGGGCGCCGTGCCTGGGCAAGTCGGTCGGCTACGGCATAGACAACGGCAGGGTCGTAGCCGAGGCCGCAGTGACTGCTCGTGACTTCAATATTCTCGGCGATGGGGCCGGCGATTTCCTGACAGGACTGCCAGGGCACCACGCCGTCGCTGCGGCTGAATATGGACGTCGTCGGCACCGGCGGAGGCGCGACCATACGCGGGCTGGCGCGATCGTCGCCGCCGGGATAGTGGCCATGCAGGCGGCGATAGAGCCGGGCGATGTTCGAGCCGCTCGGTGCATGCGCGAACGGCGAGCCCATGGTGATCACGCAGCGCGTATCGGCGGCGTAGTCCTTGGCGAGCCGGCGTGCATATACGCCGCCCAGACTCCAGCCGATGAGGCTGATCGGCCCGCCGACGGTATCGCGCAGATGCTCATAGCGGTGCGCGGCGCCGGCATAGAGATGCCGGGCCCCGGAATTGGTCCCCTGGTCCCAGCCGAAGGCGCGATAGCCGATCTGGCCGAGCAGCCGGCGCAGCGGCCAGGTGGACCAGTCGCCGGCGCCGAGCCCCGGGAGTACGAGTACGACATCGCCTTCGCCCCGCGGCAGCGATTTGCGCAAGGAACCATGTGCGCGCATGAAGCGCGAAAGACTTGCCACGCTACGCAGCAGCTCGGTGCTCAACAACGCGTTGCTGGGCGGGGGCGGTTCGGGCGTGGCCTTGGAGGCGCTTATTTCTGTCATGACACGGTCTTCGGGCAAAGATAGGCGATGAATAATTTCATAATGCAACCAGGCGTCACGGGCGGCAACTGCGGGCAAGGCCGGGTCGGCATCCGCGCCGCCGTGGGCCTGTTTGTGCCCGATGCACGTCCGAGCAGGGCCGTGAATGCATTCAATCGGACTATCGGCAGTCTCTGTCGTAGCTTAAAGACCGTCTCTTGCCTGCGATGGTTCAATAACGAGCGTTTGCGCCGTGTCGCATTCCCGGCCTGCATGCCGGCGCTGGGTGTGGGCCAACGCGCCGGGTCTGGCTTGCCGGCTGCGCATATCCGCTACTCGTTACGGGCGGCGTGATGGCGCGGATGCGTATTTACCCGAGCGCCGTACAGGTCGGGGCAGCGGTGTTTGCGCTTGCCGTGTCGCTGCTGGGCGTGGGCTGTGGTTCCCATGCCGAAAACGCGCCGGCGGTGGTCGCCAAGGGCAAGCCGGTGCGCGTTGTCGAGGTCGAACCCAACGACGAGCCGCGTACGTTTGCCTTGTCGGGGGTGACCCGGGGTGGCAGCCGGGCCCGGCTGGCATTTCAGATCGGCGGGCGTATTTCGGATATCGAAGTTCAGGTCGGCAGCGCGGTCAAGAAAGGGGACGTGATCGCGCGGCTGCAACAGCCGGGGCTGGAACAGGGCGAGGATGCGGCGCGTTCCCAGGTGGCCCAGGCGCGGGCCCAGCGTGACCAGGCAGAACGCGATCTGGATCGCGCGCAAACGCTGTATTCGCGCGACGCCGCCACCCAGCAGACGCTGGAGAATGCCCGCGCCCGGGCCGAGGCGGCACGGGCGCAGTTACGCGGTGCCCAGGCCCAGCTCGAACAGGCCAGTCGCGGCGTGGCCCAGCAGACGCTGCGAGCGCCTATCGACGGCACGATCGAGATGGTGCTGTTCGAGCCGGGCGAGGTGGTGCCGCCGGGCCAGCCCATCGTGGGCCTGTCCGGGGCGCAGAAAATCGAGGTGGCGATCGGCATTCCCGAACGCCTGCTCGCCTCCGTGGAAACCGGACAGCCGGCCCAGCTCACCCTGCCGTTGTTCGACAATCGCAAGATTACCGGCACCCTGACCGCCGTCTCCCATGCGGCCGGCGGGCCGGGGCGGTTGTTCGAGGCCGTCATCGGTATCGACAAGTCGGCCGATATCGTGCCGGGCATGAGCGTGGTCTGGCACGTATCGGTGCCGCCCAAGCCCGGCGTGCTGGTGCCGCCGGATGCCATCGCCCGCCCCGGCGGTATCGACCAGACGTTCGTTTACCGGGCCGTGGACGGTCGTGCCCACGCCGTGCCGGTAGAAACCTTCGAGATCGTGGATCGCAAAGTGCTGGTTCGCGGCGAGCTCAACGCCGGCGACCGCGTGGTGGTTGAAGGCCTCGATAACCTCGCGGATCAGGCCCGTATCCGGGTGCTTGGCGGTGACTGACTGGCCTTATCGCATTCTGACCAATGCGCGCCTGATCGCAGCGCTTGTGGGGGTGCTGGTGATCGCCGGCATGGTCAGCTTCTATACGATGGACCGCCAGGAGAACCCCTCCTTTCCCTATCGCGGCGCGATCGTGATCATTCCGTTTCCCGGCGCCAGCGCCGAGCGGGTCGAGCGGCTGGTGATCGAGCCGGCGGAAACGCAGATCAACGAGATCGACGAGATCTATACGCTGGGCGCTATCGCCCAGCAGGATGTCGGCGTCTTCTCGATCGAGCTGCGCGGCGACGTCTACAACACCGCAGAAGTCTGGGATCGCCTGCGGGTGGCACTGAAAAACGCCCAGCGAGATTTCCCGGATGGCGTGCTGGAGCCGCGCGTCAACGACCGCATCATCGATTCGAGCCTGATGATGTTGGCGGTGACCGGCGATGCCTCGCCCATGGAGCTCGCCGAGGGCGCCCGAACCCTGCGCAAGGCGCTGCTGGACGTGGACGGGGTGGCCTCGACCTCGCTCTATGGCGACCCCGGTCGCCAGGTCACGGTCGCCATCGAAGATGCGGTGATCGATCGCTATGCGCTATCGCTGGCCCGCATCGCGCGCGATATCAACGAAAGCAATCAGGTCAAGGGCGGTGGCTCGCTGCGTCTGGGCGATGCCTCCATCAATCTCAATCCGCAGGTCGATTTTCAAAGCATCGAAGAGATCGGCGAAACGCCCATTCGCATGGTCTCAGGGCAGACGCTGCCGCTGGCCTCGATCGCCGACGTGTCGCTCATGCCCGAGTCGCCGCCGCGCGACGAGTTCTGGTACAACGGCCGGCGCGCGGTGGGCGTCGAGGTGGTGGCCGCACGCGGCCAGAACCAGGTCGAGCTGGGCCAGCGGCTGCGCGCGGCCGCTGCCGAGGTGGGCAAACGCATCGCGCCGCTCGAGATCGGCGAAGTGTTCTATCAGCCGGCGCTCACCCAGGATCGCCTGCATAACCTCTCGCTCAATCTGCTGAGCTCGATCGCCGCGGTGATGGCGGTGCTGGTGTGCTTCATGGGCTGGCGCATGGGGCTGGTGGTGGCCACGCTGTTGCCGCTGGTCACGTTTTCGGCGCTGGCGGTGTATGCCATGGGCGGCGGCGTGCTGCATCAGGTCGCGGTTATCGGGCTGGTCGTGGCGCTCGGCGTGCTCGTGGATAATGCCATCGTGATGACCGAAGAGGTCCAGTACGGGCTCAACGCCGGTCAGGGTCCGCAGCAGGCCGCGGCTGCCGCCATTCGCTCGCTTGCCGGGCCGTTGTTCGCGGCCACCGGCACCACGGTGGCTGCCTTCGTGCCGGTGCTGCTCGCCAAGGGCAATACCACCGACTTCGTGCGGGCGTTGCCGATCACCATCATCGTATCGCTGTCGGCGAGCTATCTGTTCGCGATCACGGTCACGCCGCTGATCGCCCATCGTTTTCTCAAGCCCATGGCCAGCCAGGGGCGGGATCGGCTCAACGCGCTGGGCGAGTGGCTGGCCCGGCTTACCCTGGGCCGGCCGCGCACGCTGATGCTGGCCAGCGTGGGCGCGTTCCTGCTGGCGATGGCGCTGGAGCCGTTTCTGGGCGAAACCTTCTTCCCCGAGGCCGACCAGAACATCGTGGTGGTCGATGTCGTGCTTCCGGACGGGGTGCATCAGTCCAGCACGGCCGCCGCGGCGCGTCAGGTCAACGATGTGTTGATAACCCACGAAGGCGTCGAGGCGCTCTACAGCTTCGTGGGCACGGGCGGTCCGCCGTTCTACTACAACCTGCAGAAAACCCCGCGCGCGCCGAACCTGGCGCGGCTGGTGGTGCGTACTGACGGTCTCGCACGCAATCAGGAGCTCATCGAGTTTCTCGACGACTACAAGAAGACCCACCTGCCCAGCGCCCAGATCATCGCGCGCAAGCTCAGCCAGGGGCCGCTGGTGACCGCGCCGCTGGAAGTCGAGATCTATGCCGATACCCCGGCCGAACGTCTGGCGGCGACCAACAAGATCTACGACGTGCTGCGCGAGCTGCCCGGTACGCGCAACGTGCGTCATACCCTGGGCAGCGGCGTGCCAAGCCTGGATTTCGATATCAACAGCGCGATCGCGCGGGATTTCAAGGTCTCGCCCGTGGACGTGGCCAATTCGATTCGCAGCCACAGCGACGGCTTGATCGTGGGCGAATATCGCGGCGATGACAGCCCCATGTTCATCCGCCTGCGCTCGCCGGAGGGCGAGCTGTCGGACCCGGCCGCGCTGGAAACGGTCAACGTCTACAACGAGCGCGGCGAGCACGTGCCGCTGATGCAGGTGGCCACGCCCCGGCTCGAAGTCGCCCCCGGCGCGATCCGGCGCAAGGACGGCGCCCGCTATGCTGCCGTCTATGGCGAGCTGGAAGAGGGCGTGGCCTACAGCTCGGTGATTGGTCCGTGGAAGGAAAAAGTCGCCGCGCTGGATCTGCCCGAAAGCACGCGCCTGGTGTGGCGGGGTTTCGCGGCCACCTCGGGCGACGCCAACGCGGCGTTGCTGGGTATGGCCCCGCTGGGCATCGGCCTGCTGCTGCTGTTTCTGCTGCTGCAGTTCAACTCCTTCGTGCGTATTGGCCTGGTGCTGCTGACCGTGCCGTTTGCGATCGTCGGCGTGATCCCGGGGCTGCTGCTGCTCGATATTCCCTTCGGCTTCATGCCCATGCTGGGCCTGTTCGCGTTGGTGGGCATCGTGGTGAACAACGCCATCGTGCTGATCGACGTCATCGACCAGCGGCTGGGCGAGGGCGCATCGCTCGCCGAGGCGGTGGCCGACGCGGTCGAGAGGCGCACCCGCCCGATCGTGCTGACCACGGCCACCACCATCGTCGGCCTGCTGCCGCTGGCTTTTTCCAGCGCCACGCTCTGGCCCCCGCTGGCCTGGTCGATCATCTCCGGGTTGCTTGCCTCGACGGTGCTTACCCTCATGGCGCTGCCGGCGTTCTGTCAGACGGTGCTGGCCTGGCGCCTGCGCCGGCCGGGGCCGACCGCGAACGTCGTGCTGGTCGCTGCGCTCACGCTGGGCCTGGCGAGTATGAGCGTGGCCCCGCCGGCGAATGCCCAGGATACGGGCGAGTCGAATGCGGCCACGGCGACGGTGGATTTCGCCTCCAGCCTGCGTCGTGCGGCCGCGCGCGCGAGCGTGCGTGCCGATAGCTACGACGCCGAGGCGGCCCGCCATGCCGCGGATGCCCTGCGCCGGATTTCGCGTTATCCCACGCTGAGCGTGAACGGCTACTACTCGCGCAGCGAAGACGAACCCCGCTACACGCTCGGCGGCGAAGACGGCGATCTGAACGACGTGGTGCTGAATACGCCGGCAGGCGACATACCGGCGTCGGTGGTCGGCGACGGCTATTCGGTGACCGTGCGCGGCGAACGCGAACAGCGCGGGGCGACCGTGTCGCTGCGCCAGCCGCTGTTCAATCTTGCCACCCAACGCTATTTGTCCGGGGCAGCCGAGGATCGTGTCTCGGCCGCGGAATGGGTGGCACAGCGCAGCCGTATCGAGAGCATGGTCGATGCCGCCAATGCCTATATCGACGTGCTCTCGGCCGAGGCTCAGCTTACGGCGGCCCGATCCCTGGTCAACAATCTCGAAAGCCGCAATGCGCAGGTGCAGGCCCTGCGCGATACCGGCAACGCCCTGAAAAGCGAAGCCCTGAGCGTGCGCTATGCCCTGAGCGAGGCACGCCAGCGGCTGGGCGAATTCGACAGCCAGGTATCGTTGGCGCAGGCCAATCTTGCACGCACGATCGGCGCCGAGCGCCCGGTGCGTGCGCGGCCTCTGAATTTCGAGCCGCCTGCGCTGACCGGTAGCGTCGACGCCCTGGTCGATCGCGCGCTCGCGCAGCGCCAGGACCTGGCCGCCCTGCAGGCCGGCATCGAAAGCGCACGCCAGAACAGCCAGGCGGTATCCGCAGCCCGTCTGCCCACCCTCGATGCCGTGGCCAGCTCCACCTACGCCGACGGCGACCCGGCCCTGCCCGACAACGACAACCGGGTGTCGCTGCAGGTGAGCTGGACGCCCTTTGCCGGCGGCGCGATAAGCGCGCGCAAGGCCCAGGCCGAAGCCGAGCGCAACAAGCTGCTGGCCCAACTCGACGATGCCCGAACCGGCATCGCGCTCGAGGTGAGAAAAGCGGTGGCCGACTACCGCAACGCCCAGTCTCGCTATCGCACCGCGCGGCTGGGACTGGACAGCGCCCAGGCGACCCGCCGCACGCGCGCCGCCCAATGGGACGTCGGCGAGCTGGGCATTCAGGAACTGCTGGAAGCCGAATCGGACGTGGCCCGTAAACGCGCCGAGTACGACGTGGCCGGCTATCGCCGCGTGTCAGCCTGGGTCGCTCTGCAAAGCGTACTGGGTGCGGGCGATCGTCTCTACGATCTGCCGGCTGGCGTTGGACAGGCCACCGACGATGCCGCGCGATACGCGGGCGCGGCTGATTTGCGCGAACCGGTATCAACGGCAAGCGTCGGCGGCGCCATGCCATCGGCCACGCGATCAAGCCCGGTCGACAAGGCACGCCCCACGCGCCCGGTGGCCGACAGCACGGCCGACGATCTTCGCGCGGCGACGCAGGCGAGGGTGCCCGTGCGGGACGGCTCGTTCGGGCGCCTCGCGCGCTTCAAACCGATCGAGTGGCGTGCTGCCTACTTCACGCCGGTTGGCCGGACGTCGGTATCGCAGCTCAACTCGCAAAACATCGGACTCGGCCGGCTCCGGCTGAGCCAGTGGCAACCGCCGGCGGCCGCAGACGACGCGGCCGAAACGACAATAACCGAAACCGACTCGGCCTAGCTTTTGCGCTCTATCAAGACCTGGTGCAACAGGAGGAATACCATGACCACAAAGCAGACCCAAACCATACTTCTAACCGGTGGACGCGCCCCGGCCGCGCTGGAACTTGCCCGTATATTCTCGCGCCGCGGGGCCCGCGTGGTGGCCGTGGACAGCTGCGGCCCGTTCATCTGCGAGCATTCGCGCCATATCTCGGCGTCGCTGAGGGTGCCGTCGCCGCGCTTCGAGCCGGAAAAATATGCCAGCGCGGTGCTGGGCTTCATCCGCGAACAGAAAGTCGATCTGGTGGTGCCCTGTACCGAGGAAACGTTCTACCTCGCCCAGATGCGCGACCAGTTCATCGGCGACTGCGAACTGTTGTGCGAGCCGATCGACACGCTGCGTCGGCTTCACCACAAGGGCGATTTCATGCAGTGGGCCGACAGCCTGGGCATGCGTACGCCGAAAACGCAGGTGTTCAGCAAGGAACAGAATATTGCCGATAAGTTCGAAAGCGTGAAGGCGCAGCTGAACTCGGGCCAGCCGTTCGTGCTCAAGCCGGCGTTCACCCGCTTTGCCAACGAAGTGATCATCAGCTCCAGCGGCCGCTACGAGCCGTTCGATATCAAGGCCTTTGCCGGCGGTCGCGATCTCGTCTATCAGCAGTTCCTGCCAGGGCGCCAGATCAACACCTTTGCGCTGGCGCACGAAGGCAAGCTGTTGTTCAACGTCGCCTATCACGGCGACTGGACGGCCGGTAAAGGCGCATCAATTCATTTCGCGCCGGTTGACCATGCCGGCTGTCGTGAATGGATCGAGACCTTCGTGGCCAAGACGAACTTCAGCGGCCAGATCTCCTTCGACTTCATCCAGGAAGCGCGAACCGGGCAGGTACGGCCGATCGAGTGCAACCCGCGGGTGACCTCAGGCGTGCATCTGCTGGCCGAAATCCCCGAAGTCTACGACGCCTATGTGCACAAGACGCCGGTGGATCTGTCGTTTGATCGGCTCAAGGCGGCCCAGGTGCGCCTGGCGATGGTGACCTTCGGCATCCTGCCCAATCTGCGCAAGCCACGGAAACTCGCCAAGTTCGCCTGGCAATTCGCGAGTGCCCGCGACGTGGTGCTCGACACCTCCGACCCGCGGCCGTTCTTCTATCAGTTCTATATTTACCAGCACTTCATGCGTCGGGCGCTGCTCAAGCGCGTGCCGCTGCAGCATGTGGCGATCGAGGACATGGTCTGGAACGACGACGTGCTGTGCATGCAGCCGGTCACGGAGCTCGAAGCGCGCGGCGCGTGATCAGGCCGCGTCGTTGTCTTGCGTGGCGTTGGCGCTGGAGGAATCGTTGGCGCTGGCCTGACGGGTGAGTTCGCTGTCTAGAATGCCGATGATGCCGTTGCGATCGATGCGCTGGTCCTTGAGGGCCAGAAAATAGGCATAGCCCATCGCGCGGGTGTCGTTCTTGCCCGCGCGCTGTTCCAGGTCGGCGCCGTGGTCGATCATGAAGCGCAGCATCTTCGGGTCGTTGCGCTGTATGGCGTAGAACAGCCCGGTGAGCTTCTCGCCACCTTCACGCGGGTCGGCCGCGTCGATATCCAGGCCGTGGGCCAGGTAGAAATCGGCACAGCCGTAGGGGTCTTCGAGGCGGGCCTCGCGTTCGAAGATATAGACCAGGCCGCCGGCCTCGCGCAGGTCGGGCACGTCGGCCTCGCGTTCGGCGACCTGGTCGAAATCCCGCTCACAGAAACCGGGCGGCTCGGCAGGGACCTGTGTCGTTGCGTCGTCCGTGGCCTCGGCCGGGCCGGCGTCGTTGGTGGCCAGCGCGGGCTGGTCGCGCTGGATCTCGGTTCGATCGGCATCGGGCGTGATATAGCCCGGCCCGCCGGCCAGCCAGAAGATCACCAGGCCGAGAAAGATCGCAACGATAACCGTAATGAAGAAGATAGGTTTCATGGGCGGTTCCTGGTGGGCGAATGGGCGGTTGCAGGGGCGGGCCGGTGGTGCTTATCGATCCTTGTTGTCGCCGAACAGGGCGTCGAGCTTGTCTTCATATTCGTGATAGCCCAGATGTTCGTAGAGTTCGCTGCGGGTCTGCATACGATCGACCACGTTCTTCTGGGTGCCGTCGGCGCGAATCGCGCCGTAGACGTCGAGCGCGGCGTTGGCCATGGCCCGCGAGGCGGACAACGGATACAGCACCATGCCCACGCCCTGATCGGCCAGCTCGGTGGTGGTATAGAGCTCGGTCTGGCCGAATTCGGTGATATTGGCCAGTACCGGCACGCCCAGCTCGGTGAAGCGCTTGTACATTTCCAGGTCGGTCATCGCCTCGGCGAAGATGAAGTCGGCGCCGGCTTCCACGCAGGCCGCGGCGCGTTCGACGGCCGAGTCCAGGCCCTCGACGGCCAGCGCATCGGTGCGCGCCATGATCAGCATCTCGTCGCGGGCGTCTGCGGCTGCGGTCACGCGCTCGGCCATTTCCTCCTTGGATACGATCGCCTTGCCCGGGCGATGGCCACAGCGCTTGGCCGCCACCTGATCCTCGATATGCACGCAGGCGGCGCCGGCCTTCTCGAACAGCTTGACCGTACGTCCGATGTTGAAGGCGCTGCCCCAACCGGTATCGATATCCACCAGCAGCGGCACGTCGGTGGCATAGGTGATCCGGCGTACGTCTTCGAGCACGTCGTTCATGGTGGTCATGCCCAGATCGGGCAGGCCGTAGGACCAGTTGGCCACGCCGCCGCCGGA